>NZ_JAMPKY010000002.1:300000-578773 GCF_039962255.1 Leptolyngbya subtilissima AS-A7
GCCAGCCGTTGGTTGACCACATCGATCGCGTTGGCGTAGTCATTTACGACCGGGCTGAGGAATTGACTCCCATCTAGCCCATTCCATTAGGCGGTATTATCAACTCCAACGCGAGTCGGCGGGGGAGCTAAGAGTGCTAAGTCCTAGACTGATTGGACGGCTGTTGCGGGTGGCTGAAGCCATCGATACCTTGAGCGAGTGGATTGGTAAGAGCCTGAGCTGGCTGGTGCTGCTCACCGTGGCCGTGGGTTTTTACAACGTCATGGCCCGGTACGTTGGCCGGTTTTTGGGTCTACAGCTGGCCTCGAACGGACTGCTTGAATGGCAGTGGTACCTATTTTCGATCACGTTCTTGCTCAGCTTTCCCTACATCCTCCAGCAGGGGGCAAATGTGCGGGTCGATTTTTTGGAGTCAGGCTGGAGCGATCGCCGCAAGGCCATGATTAGCTTCTGGGGCACGGTGCTGTTTCTGATTCCCTTTTGCGTGCTGGGGCTGTGGGTGACGGTGAACCCGGTGATGCAGTCGTGGGGGCTGCTGCCCGACGGCACTTGGGGCCGCTGGGAGGTTTCCTCCGACGCCAGCGGGCTGCCCAGGGCACCAATCAAATCGATGGTGCTGGTGGGCTTTGGCCTACTGCTGCTCCAGGCCGTAGCCCAGGCAATTAAATATTGGGCGGTGTGGTGCGGCTATATCGAGGGCAGGCTGCTGCCAGAGGCCGAGGCTGACCTGCCGCCCCTGGAGTAAGCAGTGATGGGCGAATGATAATTTTCAAGATTTGGATTCAGTTTCTTTAGTCCCCCTTATAAGGAGCGCCATGGGCTACGAGTGGTTAGCGATCGCGATGTTCGTTGGCTTCTTTGTGATTTTGATGAGCGGCTACCCCGTGGCATTTTCCTTTGCGGGTACGGGCCTGGTGTTTGGCCTAGTGGGCTGGCTGCTCGGGGCCTTTGAGCCCGCCCGCCTCTTGCTGCTGCCCAACATCTGGTTTGGCACCATGGCCAATTTCACCCTGCTGGCGATTCCATTTTTTGTGTTCTTGGGCGCGGTGCTTGAAAAGTCAGGCCTGGCGGAGGAGCTGCTAGAGACCATCGGCCTGGTGCTTGGCCCCCTGCGCGGCGGCATGGCCCTGGCGGTGGTGCTGGTTGGCACCCTGCTAGCGGCAACGACTGGGGTGGTGGCCGCCACCGTCATTCTCATGGGCATGATTTCGCTACCGATTATGCTGCGCCACGGCTACGACAAAGAGTTGGCCGCCGGCACCATCATTGCCTCAGGCACCCTGGCACAGCTGATCCCGCCCAGCCTGGTGCTGGTGGTGCTGAGCGACCAGCTGGGGGTGTCGGTAGGCGATCTGTTCCTGGGAGCGCTGATTCCGGGGCTGATGCTGGCCGGAGCCTATGCGATCTATGTGCTGATGGTGGCCTACTTTAAGCCTGGCACCGCGCCGCCGCTGCCCCTAGCCATGCGCCAGATCAGCCCCTGGGACCTGCTAAAGCGAGTAATGAAAGCGATCGTGCCGCCGGTACTGCTGATTTTTGTGGTGCTGGGCAGCATTTTCTTTGGCATCGCCACCCCCACCGAGGCGGGCGCGGTGGGAGCAGTCGGGGCCTGTGGGCTGGCCGCCCTCAACAGACGACTGACGCTCAAGCTGCTGCAAGAGGCCGCCCACGCCACAGCGATCGTGACGGGGGTAGTGCTGATTATTCTGTTTTGCTCATCGTTTTTTGGCCTGGTGTTTGATGCCCTGGGGGGCAAGACCCTAATCACCAATCTGCTGGTGAATATGCCGGGGGGCTACGTGACCTTTTTGCTGGTGGCCAATCTGGTGATTTTCGCCATGGGGGTGTTTTTAGAATTTATTGAGATCTGCTTTATCGCCATGCCGCTGCTGGTCCCCGCCGCCCAAGCTCTAGGCATTGACATGGTGTGGTTTGGGGTGGTGATGGCGCTAAATTTGCAGACGGCGTTTATTTCGCCGCCGGTGGGGTTCTCGCTGTTTTATTTGCAGAGCGTGGCCCCCAAGACCATCAGCACCCGCGAAATTCACCGCAGCGCGTTGCCGTTTATGGCCATTCAGCTAGTAGTGCTGGTGGTGGTGATGGTGTTTCCCCAGACGGTGAGCTGGCTGGTGGAGCGATCGCTCCAGTAGCCTTACCTTAGCGTCAGCCCTTGTGCTAGGCGGGCGGCTCGCCCCCAGCCTTGAGATTGCTGTAGACGAAGCGCTCAAAGGCTCCCTGATTGAGCTGACTCCAGGCATAGATGCGATCGCGAAACCCGCGCCAGTCGTTATAGATGGCTTTAAAGTCGGCGTCGTTGGCGGCAAACTCATCGTAGAGGTCAAAGGTGGCCTCCTGGGCGGCGGTCATAATCTCGGCGCTGTATTCACGCAGCTGCACGCCGTCGTCAACTAGGCGTTGCAGGGCTTCATTGTTGCGGGTTTCGTAGCGCGACAGCATTTCCATGTTGGCCTCAAAGGCCGCCGCACGCACGATCTGCTGGTAGACCTCGGGCAGTTGATTCCACTGGTCGAGGTTGATCTGCACTTCGAGAGTGCTGCCCGGCTCCCACCAGCCAGGGTAGTAGTAGTACTGAGCCACCTTATTCAGCCCCAGCTTTTCGTCGTCGTAGGGGCCTACCCACTCGGCGGCGTCGATCGCCCCGGTTTGCAGCGCCTGAAAGATCTCGCCTCCAGGCAGCGTCTGCACCGTCACCCCCAGCTTGCTCATCACCTGGCCCCCCAGACCGGGGATGCGCATCTTGAGCCCAGCCAGGTCGCTGACACTGGCGATCTCGCGGCGAAACCATCCTCCCATCTGCGCCCCGGTATTGCCAGCCGGAAACTGAATCACGTTGAACTGGCGGGCATAAAACTCCTGAAGCTTGTCTAGCCCGCCGCCCTCGTAGAGCCAGGCGTTTTGCTGCTGGGGCGTCAGGCCAAAGGGCAGACTGGCCCCAAAGCCCATCACCGGGCTGCGACCCACGTAATAGTACGACGCCGTGTGACCACAGGGCACTGCCCCCTGGGAGACCACGTTGAGCACTTCTAGGGGGGGAGCAATTTCGCCAGCGGAGCGGGGTGAAATGGTAAACCGACCGCCGCTCATGGTGCTGACGCGATCGGCAAAGGTCTGAGCCCCACCCAAAATTGTGTCGAGGGCGGCAGGCCAGCTAGTGGCCATTTGCCAATCGATCCGGGGCAAATCCTCAGCGGTGCCCTCTGCTACTGGGGAAGAGGCCCCGGTGCAGGCGGCCACACTCGCGGTCGTAGCTGCAGCCACACCCCAGGTTGTCGTTTTAACCAACTGCCGACGCTTCATGGCACCTCAACGTAGGGAAACCCCAGGACAAAACAAAGCAGCAGCCATCAATCGGCGACTGCCGTATATTCAAACTGAGGTCGATTGTCCTATAGACTGAGGTCGATTGTCCTATAGGTTGAGATCTGCTGGCGCTATCAGTAGGAAATCGTAAGAAAACGGACTCTAGTCCACTGTTCGTGGACTAGGCAGCCATTAATGCTGAATTAGTTAGGTTTGAACTCTCTACTCGCTTAAGATCTTGGGCACTTTGAAGAAGCCATCTTCGCAATCGGGAGCGCAGTCGAGAATAGCATCTCGTTCGGCAAAGGTCTGAAGACTGTCAGTGCGGGTAATGTTGCTGAGCTCAATAGCGCGAGTAGTGGGCTCTACGTCGTCGGTGTTGAGCTCCTTGAGCTGCTCTACGTAGTCGAGAATGCCGCTGAGCTGCCCGGTGAACTGCTCTTCTTCTTCGGTAGTGAGTTCTAGGCGGGCCAGAAGGGCAACTTTGCGAACTTGTTCAAAATCGATCATGGAAACGTCATCCAGAAAAGGGAATTGAATCTCGTCAGCTGTAGGTTGGGAGAAATGCGGTGGTGGGCAATGCCCACCCTACGGGCTACAGAGCTTGCCTTAGAAGAAAATGTCATTCTTCATGCGGCCAGTGTTCTTCATCCAGTTTTGAGCTTCGATGTAGTTGTTGGGGGCGATCGTGATCGCCTCCAGCCAGTAACGGGCCGCTTCGTCAAAGAGGTTTTCGGCGGTGTCGGTGTCACCGCTGGCTTCAGCCTGCTCGCCTTTGTAGTGGTAAATCACCGCAATGTTGTTAAGGGCCTGACAGAGGCGAGGGTTCAGGTCGAGCGCCTCCTTATACTTCTCTAGGGCAATCTCATGCTCGCCGTTGCTGGCATGAATCAGGCCCATGTTGTAAAGGATGAAGCTCTTATCGTAGGGTTCTTCCTCTAGAGTCAGGGCTTCGCGGTAGTTTTCCATAGCCTCAGCGTATTCCCCATCGGCCTGGGCAGACATGCCGTCGCGGTAGTAGGCAAACGCCTCCTTCTGGCTCTTTTTAGTGGGCATCATCTTCAAAATCATGTCGGCCATGACAGTGAAGGATTTATCAATGAAGTTGTCGTTGCGTTGGGTTCTTGGCATGGGTAGCGACGCGCAAATGAGGGACTTAACGCTTACCTAAGCCCGGCGGCGGTGGTGTTGCCGCAGCAGCAGCTCAGGGGCTAGGCTAGACAAATATATAAATTACACTAGCAAACCCTGGCGGTTTAATGGCAGCGGCCTTGAGACCACCTGCCGGTAGACGGCATTTTTGTGTAGAACTAGAGTTAGCCCAATTTAGCCATAGAAGGAAGTCCACTGGCTGTAGACCAGTTCTGGCCAAGGGCTCCGAGGGTTAAGCCACGTTATGCCGCTGGAATGGATTTATCTTTTTTATTGGCGATCGCACTCATTGTTACGCTCATCTTCTGGCTCAATCGTCGCCAGAGCCGACGGCGGCCCGCTACCCATCGCTCGCCAGCCGCTACCGTCCCGAGTCGGTCGGTGCGGGGCCACACCCAGCGACAGCTCTTGCGCCTAGTAGGGGGCAACCAAGCTGTAGCCGAGCGCTTGGTCGAGCAGGTGCAACTGCGCAATCCTAGCCAGAGTGAGCAGTGGTGTTGGGAAAAAGCGATCTATGACATCCACCGCGATCGCCACATTTCTTGAGCAGCAGATTTCACCCTAGTTTCTATGGTTATTCACGTAGTTGACGCGGGTGCCAGCCCAGTTGAGCTTGTTGCGCAGGGTGCCGTAGTAGGAATGGTCTTGGCGCAGAATGATGAACTGGGCCATGGCTTCAGCGCTGCGCACATCTACCCGCTGCCCCGGCCAAATGGCGGTGCCCAATATCCCGTCGGTCCACAGTTTGGTGGTGAGGTCGGGGTCAGCCAGGGGCCACACGCTAACCACTGAGCCCGGCGGCAGCACAATCGGGCGACTCGATAGACTCAGCGGGCAAATCGGCGTCACCACGATCGCATCCATGCCGGGGTGAATAATCGGGCCACCCGCCGCCACGGTGTACCCAGTCGAGCCAGTGGGGGTGCTGATCAGCAGACCGTCGCCCTGGTATTGATCCACTACTTCGCCGTCGATCTCCATTTCGAGCATAGAGGTGATCATGCGATCGGGGGAAGCGGGCTTGATAGCCATTTCGTTGAGGGCCAGGTAGACCTCGCTGAGGGGGTCGAGGTTGGTGCGGTGGCCTTCGTAGATGCGGGCCTGTAGCATCATGCGCCGCTGAACGGCAAAGCGATCGCTCAGCAGCCGATCCCAAACCGCCTCAGTGTCATCCATCTCCTCAGAGCTTTCGGTCAAAAACCCCAGATGTCCGCCAATATTGACCGCCAGAATCGGGATATTCTCAGCGGCCAGATTGCGAGCCGCTGTCAGCGCCGTGCCGTCACCACCAAACACAACAGCCAGATTAATCGGCTGACTCACCGAGGCCAAAAACACCGGGTAGGGATTGTCCTTGGGCCCGCTGGGGCCGCGCAAGACCTTGCTGCCCAGAGCCTCTAGCTGGCGGGCGCACTTCTCCGCCCACTGTTGGCTCAGCCGATTGCCAGCCTTATGGACAATGATGACTTGCTCAAGTTGCACAACAAAATGCGGTGGGTTGATAGTACAGAGCAAAAGAGCACACCGTCTCTAGCGTACCTAGACAGCGACACCCCAGTGCTTTAAAGACAATTGTAGAGGGAGCAACGGCCACCCCCTCTACAATCCAGACATTCTTGTGCCTCAGCAGGCAGGTCTACCACTTGAGCAGGTTGAACTGCTCCATATCAACGGTGTCACGGTTGCGGTAGATCGAGAGCACAATGGCCAAGCCCACTGCCGCCTCAGCGGCCGCGATACTAATCACAAACACCGCAAACACCTGACCGTTGATGCCCACCGGGTCGAGGTAATTCGAAAACGCCAGCAGGTTTAAGTTGACGGCATTTAGCATCAGCTCAATGGACATCAGCACGCGAATAACGTTGCGGCTGTTAACCAAGCCATAGATGCCAATACAGAACAGGGCAGCGGCAGTAAGCAGAAAATACTCAAGTTGCATGGCTGAAGAAGAATCCGTTCCAATCCCTAACAACAGTTTTGAGCCTTGGGCAGCAGTTCCTCAGCCTGCCAAGGCAGCCGAACAGAGGTCTAGTCAGACTCTGGGCTTGCCACCGACGACACCAGTTCGCGCGGTCGCTCTGGCAGCTGCAATGCTTCAGAGGCAGTCTCTCCAGGAACCATGTCAGGAATCAACTCGCGGCGGGCCAGCACGATCGCCCCGATCAGCGCAATCAGCAGCAGCACCGAAGCCAGCTCAAAAGGCAGCAGATAGTCGGTAAAGAAGTGAATGCCAATGGCGACAGTGGCCATCTCACCCTTGGGCACTTCGGTGGAAATAGCCCAGGGCGTGTTTAGGGTTGAGGTTGTCAGCAGCGCAAACAGACCAACGCAAACCCCGCCGGTGGCGAGCTTGCCCACCCAGGCCTGCTTCATGGGGGTGAACTGCTGTTCCTTATTCACCAGCATGATTCCGAACAGAATCAGCACGCTGACAGCACCCACATATACCAGCACCTGAGCTGCCGCCACGAACCCCGCGTTGAGCAAGATATAGAGGCCCGCCATGCTAGTAAATACGCCTCCCAGCAAAAACGCCGAGTAGACAATGTTATCCAACAGCACGACTCCCAGGGCACCCCCCAGCGTCATCGCAACCAGTATGCCAAAGGCAACGAGTTGTACTCCTTCCGCTAGCGTCACAGTCTTGACTCCTGTAAAAATTAAGCGATCGCAGCCGTGGTCTTAGCTTAGGCGAATGTACCACGGAACCCCAACGGGTGCATTACTCCTTGGGCTTGGCTTCACTGGCTTTAGCTTCACCTTCAGCCGCTGTAGCCTCATTTTGAGCCGCCTCTAAAATCTCTTGGGGCATCTGACCGGCCCGACGAGCGTTGAGCGGCAGATCGTGAGGATCCATCACGCCCTTGGGTAAGTAGGCTAGCTCCCGCAGGGGAGTGACCATCGAGTCTTGGGTGACCTTGTAGGGCAGACGACCCAGAGCCACGTTGTCGTAGTTCAGCTGGTGGCGCTCATAGACAGCCAGCTCATACTCTTCGGTCATCGACAGGCAGTTGGTGGGGCAATACTCCACACAGTTGCCGCAGAAAATACAGACTCCAAAGTCAATACTGTAGTGCTTCAGGTCTTTTTTCTTAGTCGCCTTGTCAAACTCCCAATCGACTACGGGCAGGTTGATAGGGCACACCCGCACGCACACTTCGCAGGCAATGCACTTGTCAAACTCAAAGTGAATGCGGCCCCGAAACCGTTCTGAGGGGATCAGTTTCTCGTAGGGGTACTGCACTGTCACCGGACGGCGACTCATGTGATCAAAGGTTACAGAGAGGCCCTGACCGATATATTTGGCCGCCTGTAAGCTCTCTTTGGCATAATCGCCGACTTGTTTAAGAAAACCCAGCATGGGAAACCTTCGCAGTGATACAGATTGTCAATGGGGTTGAGCGTTCAGCAGGGGTTAGCCACCAGCAGCCACTTATCTACAGGGTAAAGCAAGCTCTCTGAGCTAGCCACCAAAGGCAACCGGAAACGCCAGCTTAAGGGCGGCGGTCAGCAGCAGGTTGACCAACGCCACCGGCAGCAGAAACTTCCAGCCAAAGTCAAGCAGTTGGTCAATGCGAACGCGGGGCACGGTCCACCGTAGCAGCACCGCAATGAACACTAGGGCATAGGCCTTGAACAAAGTCATGACGATGCCGAGCGAAGCGGTGATGACCTGAAGCCAGGGGGTAGTTTCACTGAGGCCCGACAGGCTCGCCAGCCAGCTCACCGAGACAGGAGATTCCCAGCCGCCCAAATACAGAATCGAGACAATCAGCGCCGACAGCACCAGGTTGACGTAGGAGCCTACGTAGAACAGGCCAAACTTCATGCCGGTGTATTCGGTCTGGTAACCGGCCACCAGCTCTTCCTCCGCCTCAGGCAGGTCAAAGGGTAGACGCTCGCACTCCGCCAGGGCCGCAATCCAAAAAATCAGGAATCCGGCGGGCTGTCGCCAGATATTCCAACCCAAAATGCCGTAGCCCGACTGCTGATTGACAATGTCGATAGTGCTCAGGCTGTTCGACATCAGCACCACGGCCAGCACCGCCAGCGCCATGGGAATTTCGTAGCTGATGGACTGTGCCGCTGCCCGCAAGCCCCCTAGCAGAGAGTACTTGTTGTTGGAGGAATAGCCCGACATCAGCAGGCCGATAGGGGCAATGCTGGAGAGGGCAATCCATAGAAAGATGCCAACGCCGATGTCAGTAATCACCAGATTTTGGCCGAAGGGCACAATCAGGTACGACAAAAACACCGGGATCACAACGATCGCAGGCCCCAGCGTAAACAGAATCGGGTCAGCCTTGGCGGGGGTGATGTCCTCTTTGAAGATCAGCTTGATGCCATCGGCAGCGGCCTGAAGGGTACCGAGGGGTCCAGCAAACTCAGGCCCAATCCGCTGCTGAGCGGCGGCAGAAATCTTGCGCTCTAGCCATACCGTCACAAAAATGCTGACCGTGGCTCCAACTAGAATCACCACCATAGGCAGGGGCAACCACAGAGCCTTTGCCGCTCCAGCTGGCAGTCCCAGGTCGACGAGGGCGGTGACGAAACTACCCTGTAGGTCAATTCCTTGATTCATGGGCCAGTCCTTAGCAACGGTACAGTTAACTCTGGCAGAGAGAAAACACTTTAGATTCTACCGTTATCTTCCCCCATCCACCGACCCAGGCGGGTGGGATTCATAGGAAGTTTTGGCGGGAGGGTATTGAAGAATGGTGTAGGCAGTGGGAGGTCCAAGGTTTACGGTATAAGGCTCCGGGGAAGTTCTAAATAGTTCCGCACTCGAAATCTCTAAAGCTTTATGGCTCCTGCGACCCTATACCCTGCACCTTAAACCTCTTCACGCCCTCAAACAAAAGCCCCCCAGCGCAAGCGCCAGAGGGGCAGGAGTTCCTGAAAATCGTCACTAGATCAATAATCTGCGCAGGGGAGAAGAGTGCCCAGGGGGGTCTGACCCATCAGTGGCTTATCAGGAGGGTAGAGACACCGAAAAACCCTGCTTATCCCAGATGTGGGGGCGGTCAGCTAGGTCAACATAGGGCTGGTCGTGGGGGCCAGTGTAGATCTGGGTGGGGCGGAAGATGCGGTTTTCGCCCAGCTGCTCTTTCCAGTGGGCCAGCCAGCCGGCCACCCGAGCGATCGCAAAGATCGGCGTAAACAGATCGGTCGGAATGCCCAGCTTGCGGTAGACCAGCCCCGAGTAAAAGTCAACGTTAGGGTAAATGCCTTTAGCGCCGAGCTTTTCAGAGACGACCTGCTCCATCTCTAGGGCGATCGCGTAGTACTCGTCTTGGCCAAACTTGGCAAACAGCTGCTCAGCCAGCCCTTGCAAAATGGTGGCGCGGGGGTCTTTGACCTTGTAGACCCGGTGGCCAAAGCCCATAATCTTAGCCTTTTCGGCAATGCAGCGCTCCACATAGGGGCGCACGTTTTCAACCGAGCCGATCTCCTCCAGCATGTCGATCACCTCCTCGTTAGCGCCACCGTGGAGCGGCCCTGCTAGGGTGCCTACCGCCGAAGCCACCACCGCGTAGGGGTCGGTTAACGTCGAGGCCGTCACCATCGCCGAAAAGGTCGAGGCGTTGATGGTGTGCTCGGCGTGGAGGGTGAGGCAAACATCAAAGATATGCGCCGCCAGAGGGTCGGGCTCACGCTCGTTGAGCATGTAGAGAAAGTTGGCGGAGTAGTTGAGGTCATCCCTGGGCTGCACCGGGTCATTGCCCTTGCGCATCAGCTGAAACGCCGCCACCATGGTGGGAATTTTGGCCAGCAGCCGCACCACCGCCTGTTGAATGTAGACAGGGTTATCCAACGCCCGGCGAGAGTAGAACAGGCCCAGGGCCGCCGCACAAGCTTGCAGGGCATCCATCGGGTGGCCGCTCTCGGGGAAGCACTTCATCATGTCGCGGACGCGGTACTTAAGGCGGCGGTGGTAGCAAATTTCGTGCTCAAAAGCTTCTAGCTCCTGCTTGGAGGGCAACCCGCCCCAGATCAACAGGTAGGCCGTTTCAAGAAAGGTGCCCCGCTGGGCTAACTCTTCAATGGGAATGCCGCGATACTCCAGAATTCCCGCCTGGCCATCCACATAGCTAATGCTCGACTGGGTGGCCGGTACACCCTCTAAACCGGGCCTGTACTCACATACGGTCATAATAGTTGTCGCTCCCATTTGCTGACCTGTGATTCCAAGGGCGTTAGCCCCTTAGAATCAACGCTACCAAATCATTTGATCAACCTTAGCGCTGCTGTCAACCGAGTGGGGAGAATGGCAGTGTAACAGCACGTCTTGTTAGACCCAATTCAGGCGAGGTCGAAGGCCAGCAGAGACTTTCACACGTGGGTAGGGAACGGCGATCGCCCCAGCAGATCAAAAGCCGATCGTGCCCGTGCCAATATCCATGGCCTACAGTGATTGAGTCCTCAATTTCCCACACCAATCCCTATGACCACCCTTTCTGTGACCGTACCCGATATGGCCTGTGGAGCCTGCGTTAGCACCATTACCCAAGCCGTACAGGCCATTGACCCCAGCGCCGAGGTCAAAACCGACCTCGCGTCTAAGGCGGTAGACATTACCGCCAGCGTGACCGCCGAGGCACTTACCGAGGCAATTCAGAAGGCGGGCTATACGGTGCAGGCCTAGGCGCGGCAACATCGACTACCCGCCCCGTCGCCGCCGATCGCTGGGCCGCCGAGGCCACCTGCAAGGTGTAGAGGCTGGCCTCGGGCGTGCAGTACAGTGCCTGTCCGGTCAGCAAATGCTCGATTACCTGGGCAGTGTCGGCCGCAAACAGCCCCCGGCGAGAGCCGACTGCTATAGCGCGGGTACCTTGGGCGTCGGTCAGAGTACCCTGGTCACCGTCCAGGCAAAGCGAGCCGTCACTGCCGATTACCTCTAGCCGCCGCGTCGCTTGCCACAGGGTCTCGCCTTTGCCATAGGTCACCTCGGCAATTAGCCCTGAGGCAAAGGTGAGCTGGGCAGTGCAGAGGCAGGTGGCGTAGCAGGTCATACCCTCAGGGCCACGGGTGAGGCGGTCGTAGTGGTTTTGGCAATAGACCCGCGCCACTGGGCCAAAGCAGTCGATCAGCCGGTGCAGGCGCGATAGTGCCCCCACTAACGGAAAGCCAAACAGCTCAGGGCAATAGGTCCAGGTGGCAGGAGCAGGGCGGCGAGGGGCCAGGGTGCAGTAGCGGGCGTAGAAGGGCTGACCGATCGCCCCCAAATTAGCTTTTGCCGCTAGATGAGTGCCCCCCAGCAGCTCGATGTGCTCGACGTGCAGCAGGCGCTGTTTGGTTTGGGCTAGGGCAAGCAGAGGCTGAGCCTGGTCGGCACTCAGCGCCAGGGGATATTCCACTACCACATGGTGATTAGCCTCTAGGGCAGCGGCAGCCACGGTAGTGTGATCGCGGTTGATGTGGCAGACCACGATCAGATCTAGGTCAGAGCGATCGATCAGGGCTTGCCAGTTGTCTACAGCCACGGCGTTGTACTGCGCGGCAAAGGCCTGGGTATCCGCGGTGTTGTGGCCGGCTACGGCAACTAGGGATGCGCGATCGCTTGCCCGGAGCGCATCGGCTCGCAACCGCGCTACAAAGCCCGTGCCGACCATGCCGACTCGCACTACATCGCTCTCAACCCTGGGGGTTGCCATCACCCATTCCTCAGCTGCGTCGCCACCGCCATAGTACATTTTTCTCCAGCAGGGGGATGGTGCTGCAACGGGTTCTCTGGAATGCTGAAGGCAGTATTAGCACGAACCTATGCCCCCCTTTGTGCCCCCCTGGTTTTTGCAGAACGGTCTGGCCATGACCCTCTACACCGCCCTGGTGTCGAGCCAAACCTGGCCCCAAAGCATTGACCTGCCGCCCGTCACCTACCAAGACCATATTTTCACAGGCCAGGGGGATGTGCCGATTTTTGGTCGCTGGACGGTACCCGAGCGGTCAAAGGGCACCATTGTCGCTACCTACGGCATTACCGGTAGCCTCGACGACCAGTGGCAGCTCGAAATTTTGGGCCGCAAAGCCCACAATCGAGGCTACGGCCTGGTGGTGTTTGACTGGCGCGCCCACGGCAAAACCGCAGACCTTTCGCCCACCCTCACCTCCGATGGCATCTATGAAGGGGATGACTATGTTGCTCTGGCTGCCCAGGCAAAGGCGCTTGGCTGTGCGCCACCCTTCTGGTTCATGGGCTATTCCCTTAGCGGGCAGCTGGCGCTGTGGGGGGCGAAAGCAGCGATGCAGCTACCATCCGACAGTGGTTTAGCACCGGGAGATATTGCCGGAGTAGTGGTGATCTGCCCCAGCCTCGACTCCAACCGATCGCTACGCTACCTGACCGCAGACCCGCTGGGCAAGTTTTTAGAGCGATCGATCGCCCAAGAACTCAAGCGCCTGGCCCAACGCCTTTACGAAGCTCACCCCGACCACTTTGACCTAGCTGCGATCGATCGCGCCAACAGCATCTGGGGCTTTGACCACGAGTTGGTAATTCCTCGCCTGGGGTTTGCCTCGGTCGAAGACTACTACAACGCCAGTAGCCCGCTGCCCTTTATGGCCGATCTAACGACTCCGACGCTGATTCTCTACGCTGCCGATGACCCGCTATTTAGCCCAGAGATCATCCCCGACTTAAAGAAGGTCTGTGCGGCCAACCCCAAAATCGACCTGGTGCTCACTGACTACGGTGGCCACGTGGGCTACTACAACGGCAGCGCCGGTCAACGCCAGGCCGGGGATAACGACCCCTGGTGGGCGTGGAACCGCGCGCTGGACTGGGTAGAGCGGCAGACTACCTGAGATTGGCGTAGCTAAGTTCACCGTGTTTTGAACGGCCGGGTGACCCGTTGGTCTCAATGTCGAGCTTGCCGCAGCTGCTGAATACACAGAGGGACAACAATGAGTTCGATGAAGACGTGAAAGACCGTGAATGGGTTGGCATGAAGCTCTAAAAAGCGAACTACCCCTAACACCCCGCCGATACTGGTAAAATAGCCCCCCACCACAGGGGCGATCGCCCGAGTTTCAGTAGCCGAGCCCTGATCGCAAAGTAGGCTAATCCAAATAAAACCGCGCCGACCACATGAAATTTAGCCCCATACACCTGGAGCTGAATAACGTGGGTAACCCCGAAATCATCAGCAAATACGCAGCACAGGTTCTTGGTTTCAAGGTCAACCTACGCTAAATGGGGATGAACGTCTGAGCAGGGCAAACATGAACCCGCCCTGCAGAAAAGTCAGAACCCCAGCATAGAGTTGATAGGACGGAAATAAACAAGGCAAAGATGTTTTGATCTCTAGGGTGCGTCAACACCTGATCTGAGGCACCCTAGGCCATGGAGAACTCTGTGAACAACATGTTAGAAGGTGTTTGAAAAATTCCATCTCTTGTAACAAAAGTGGGAATCCCCCTAAATCCCCCTTTAAGAAAAGGGATTTAGGGGGATCGGTAGGTGGCTAAAGCTACAGCAAATTACTTCTCAAACGCCCTCTTAGGCGTGTCATCGATTCTCACTACAGTCCTCTGTACGTTAGCGTTGCCGCGCCCACCCCAAAAAGGTTTAGGGACTGTAACCACTGATTCTTAAGCCATCAGCAGTTAACCGATCACAGACCCTAAAACAGGCGCAGAATGAGGGGATAGCGGAATGCTGTGTTGGAGTTAGTAATGCTGTGGAAGATGCCAAAGATAGGCATAATCAAGTCCACAAGAAATACAACCACCAACAGCGGAATACCGATCAGCACCCAGGCCAAAATTCCTGCGACTACCTTCCAAAACCATATATTTAGGTGAAAGTTTATGGCTTCCTTAGCGTTTTCTTTAACGACTGAGTCGTTAGAAATCAGCAGGATGGCGATAGGAACGCCAACAGACACGACGAGAGTGTTAAAGAAAATTGAGCCGTGGCTAACGGCAGAAAGAATTTTGCGGGTACCGATGTCTTCAGTGGAATGCATGGAAAGTCTCCTAATTCAAGGGATGGGTGAAAGGGTAAATGGGTGGTGTTAACTAGCCTGCTCGTGAAGCTCAGCGGTTTTAACCTGCACCGTCAGGGGGCGATCGCCCCGCTGAATCTTAAGCTCCAGCGCATCGCCAATCCGGGTATTTTCAACCTGAATTTGCAACCCATCGGCGCTGCGAATGGGGACACCGTTGACCTGTAAAATCACATCGCCACGGCGCAGTCCAGCATCAGCGGCGGGGGTGCCTTCGAGCACGCGAATGATGAGGACGCCATTGACTTCGGGAAGGTACATGCCCGAGTTGATGTCTTCGTTGCTGCGCTTGGCCTGCTCAGGAGTGAGGTTGGCAATTTGTACACCGATGTAGGGGTGAGCCACCGTTTCGCCCCGGGCCAGCATGTCTTTAACCTCTTTGGCCTTGTTGATGGGAATGGCAAAGCCAATGCCCATGGCGTCGGCACGAATAGCGGTATTGATGCCGATCACTTCGCCCCGCTGGTTGACCAGCGGCCCACCTGAGTTACCGGGGTTGATGGCGGCATCGGTCTGAATAAACTCTAGCCGCTTGCCGGGAATACCTACGGAGCTGCTGGTGCGCTTGAGAGTGCTGACGATGCCGAGGGTGACGGTGTTGTCGAGGCCGAGGGGGTTGCCAACGGCGATCGCCCAGTCGCCCACTTCAATCTGGTCAGAGTCGCCCAGGGTAGCGATGGGCAACACATCGTCTTCGCCATCGTCGATTTTGACCACGGCCAGGTCGGTGACTTCATCCACCCCTTCCACTACGGCATCAAAGCTGCGGCCATCCTTGAGGGTGACCACCACCCGGTCAGCGCCGTTGATTACGTGGGCATTGGTCAAGATATTGCCGGTGTCGTCGATGATGAACCCTGAACCCTGCCCCCGCAACAGTTCTTCCTGGGGCTGACGCGGCATACCGCCGAAGAAGTCGCGCAAAAGGGGATCGTCGTAAAACGGATCCCGTGTCTGGCGAGTGATTGTTTTTTCGGTGTCAATGCGAACTACCGCCGGGCCAACCTGGCGCACAGCTGCCGCCACAAAACTTTCGTTGCCGATCGCCGCTGCTGCTGCCGACTGGGCCTCAGCCGGAGATGCGATCGCACCACTGAACATCATCACCGCCGCAGCGATCATGGCCAGCAGCCGTCTTAGGGGTATCCAGAGTCCTTGTTTCAAGGGAGCAGACCTCATAAAGCAAATTCGACGCACAACAGCGGGGGGTTAGTATCCCGTCGATTGATCAAAATTGTTCCACAACTGCCCACTTAGCGGGGGAGGGGGATACCGTACTTTCGAGTGGTTAAGGCCGAAAGCCCAAGTTTAATAGCATGATGAAAGACACCGCTACCGGTAGCGTCGTGGGTACAGCTAAGACCATCAATGAGAGTTCTAGATGACTGCCAACTACATCATGGCCCTAGATTTGGGCACCACCGGCAACCGAGCGATCATCTTTAACCAGGAGGGGGCAATCGCCGGTCAGGCCTACCGTGAACTCACCCAGTATTACCCGCAGCCCGGCTGGGTTGAGCACGACGCCCGCGAGATTTGGGATGCGATCGCCTGGGCCATAGAGTCGGCCCTTGCCAAAGCCAGACTCAAGCCTACCGATATTGCCGCCATTGGCCTCACGGTGCAGCGTGAAACCTGCCTGCTGTGGGATCGCCGCACGGGTCGCCCTCTCGCCAATGCGATCGTCTGGCAAGATCGCCGCACGGCACCGCTGTGCAACCAGCTACGAGATGAGGGGAAGGCGGAGGATATTTACGATCGCACCGGCCTAGTCCTTGACGCCTACTTCTCCGCCACCAAGCTAGCCTGGCTGCTAGAGCAGGCCAGGAAAGAGGTGGATCCGCCGGTTGATTTTGACCAGGTGCTGGCGGGCACGATCGATAGCTGGGTGCTGTGGAACCTTACCGGGCGGCAGGTCCATGCTACCGATCACAGCAACGCCAGCCGCACCATGCTGCTCAACCTTGCCAGCGGCCAGTGGGACAACACTCTGCTAGAGCTATTTGGCATTCCGCCCCACATCATGCCTGCAATCAAGCCCAGCGTGGGGGTGTTTGGCCATACCGATCCGACTGTTTGGGGTGCTGAAATCCCGATTGCGGCGATTTTTGGCGACCAGCAGGCGGCGCTCTACGGTCACGGCTGCGATCGCCCTGGTCTGCTCAAGTGCACCTACGGCACTGGTGCGTTTCTGGTCTCGCACACGGGGGATGAGGTGGCGCGATCGCAGCACCATCTGCTCTCCACCGTGGCTTGGTCTGAAGCAACGCTCGATCCGCTGCGGCCCCATCTGGGCTATGCGATCGAGGGCAGCATGTTTACTGCCGGGGCCTGTATCCAGTGGCTGCGCGACGGCCTGCAAATCGTCTCCAGCGCAGCGGAGACTGAAATTCTTGCCCGCAATGCTCGCGACAACGGCGGCGTCTACTTTGTGCCCGCCCTCAGCGGCCTCGGTGCCCCCCATTGGGATATGAACGCTCGGGGTGCCTTCCTAGGTCTGACTCGCGGTACTCAGCGAGAG
Source organism: Leptolyngbya subtilissima AS-A7 (assembly GCF_039962255.1). Classification (NCBI taxonomy): domain Bacteria; kingdom Bacillati; phylum Cyanobacteriota; class Cyanophyceae; order Leptolyngbyales; family Leptolyngbyaceae; genus Leptolyngbya; species Leptolyngbya subtilissima. The sequence continues at coordinate 317,005 of NZ_JAMPKY010000002.1, forward strand.
CACATGGTGCGGGCGGTGCTAGAGGCGATCGCCTACGAAGTCAAAGAAGTCGTCGACGCCGTCAACCAGGATGCAGGCACCCCCATTAGCCAGCTCAAGGTCGATGGCGGTGCCTGCAACAATGATTTTCTCATGCAGTTCCAGGCTGACGTGTTGGGCATTCCCGTTGAGCGACCCGAGATGCTGGACGTCACCGCCCAGGGAGCGGCCTTTGCCGCAGGTCTAGCGGTCGGCTTCTGGGATGACTATCGCACTCTGGTGGAGAGCCGCGCGATCGATCGCGTATTTGAACCCGGCGCAGGCCAGGCCGCAGCGCAGGAAAACTTTGCACTGTGGATGAAAGCTGTCGAGCGGGCCAAAGGCTGGGCTGACTAACAGTGCAGTTTCAAGCAAAATGAAATTCTCGCTAATCTAGGGAGACATGCCCCTTCTCCCTATCTACCATGCCCGACTCTACCCATGACGTCAGCACCACCCCTGCGGCCTCAATGGTCCCTGCGGCAAGTGTCCCCTCGGATGAGGAGATGTGGGAAATAGTTGAGCATCACCTGGTGCGCTATGGGGGCAGCTTTGCTCCGATGCTGATCGAGCGGGCACGGGGCAGCTATGTCTACGATCGCCAGGGCCGCAAAATTCTCGACTTTACCTCTGGGCAGATGTGCGCCACCTTGGGCCACAACCATCCCGATGTGGTGCAGGCTATCCATAAGGCTTGCGAAGACGTACTGCACCTGTTCAGCGGCATGCTGTCTCCAGCGGTGATAGAACTGGCCGACTCGCTCTGCCAGCTCTTGCCGTCCACCCTGCAAAAAGCCCTATTTCTCAACACCGGCAGCGAGGCCAACGAAGCCGCCCTGCGCATGGCCAAACTGCACACAGGCGGCTTCGAGGTGGTTGGGCTTAGCGCCTCCTGGCACGGCATGACCGCCGGAGCTAGCGCCAGCACCTTTATCTCGGCCCGTAAAGGCTACGGCCCAACCATTCCAGGCAACCTGGCACTGCCCACGCCCAACTGCTATCGCTGCCCTATTCGCCACTGCCAAGACCAGTGCGATATGACCTGTTTAGACGTAGGCTTTGACCTAGTCGACAGTCAGTCGGTAGGAGCCTACGCCGCGCTGATTGTGGAACCCGTGCTCAGCGCTGGGGGGGTAGTCGTGCCCCCAGAGGGCTACTTTCAGCGGTTGCAGAGCTACTGCCAAGAGCGGGGCATGCTGCTGATTTTGGATGAGGCTCAAACCGCCTTTGGTCGCCTAGGCAGCTTCTTTGCCTTTGAACAACTGGGCATGGTGCCCGATATTCTCACCTTGTCGAAAACACTGGGGGGAGGCCTGCCCCTGGCGGCGACCGTGACCAGCGCGGCGATCGAGGCCGATTGCTATGAGAAAGGCTTTATCTACTACACCTCCCATGTATCTGACCCCATGCCTGCGGCGGTAGGGCTGGCGGTGCTGCGGGTATTGACCAGCCAAAATCTGACGGAGCAAGCCGCAACCATGGGGACCTATTTGAAGAACGGATTGCTCAAGCTCAAGGATCGCTACGAGGCGATCGGCGATGTGCGCGGTCAAGGGCTGCTGCTGGGGGTAGAGCTGGTGAAGGATCGCACCACCCGTGAACCTAACCCAGAAACCGGGGCCGCTATCACCCGCCGCTGCCTGGAGCTAGGGCTGAGTATGAACATTACCGCCCTCCCCGGTATGGGCAGCGTGTGGCGCATCGCCCCGCCGCTGACCGTCACCTACGAGGAACTAGACGAAGGTCTAGCAATTTTAGAGCAGGCGATCCGCGACTGCCGGTGATAGATTGTCCATCACCGGCGTAGCTTAAACTGATGAATGGCTCTCGCTTACCTAGCGCTAGGCCCAAGACTCCTGATTGGCGTTAGCTCCACAATAAGGATTTTGTCTGCTGGGTTGAAGACCACTGTTGCCTATCTTAGGGAAAATGAAGATCCTGCTCGTTGACGACGAAGTAGAACTCGCCGACCCACTGAGTCGCTTGCTCAATCGGGAAGGTTACGAGGTGGATGTGGCTACTAACGGAGAAACGGGCTGTGATCTGGCTGGCCAAGGCGGCTACGACTTGCTCATTCTCGACTGGATGCTGCCGGGGCTGAGCGGGTTAGAGATTTGTCGGCAGGTACGATCGCGCCAAGACAACACCCCCGTGCTCTTTCTCACGGCCAAAGATACCCTCAACGATCGCGTCGATGGCCTTGATGCCGGGGCTGACGATTATTTGGTCAAACCCTTCGAGCTTAGGGAACTGCTGGCGCGGGTGCGGGCGCTGCTGCGGCGATCGCCCAACCTAGAGCCCACCCAGCCCCGGCTCACCTTCAACGATCTCACCCTAGATGAATCTAACCAGCTCGCTCATCGCCAGGGTCAGCCCGTCGAACTATCTGAAAAAGAAACCCGCCTGCTAGCCTACCTGCTGCGCCACGCCAACCAGGTGCTCACCCACGAACAGATTTATCAAAGTGTCTGGGACGACCAAGACGCCCCTAGCAGCAACGTGGTCGCCGCCCAAATGCGCCTGCTGCGCCGCAAAATAGAGCCCAAGGGCACCGCGCCGATTATTCACACGGTCTACGGCAAGGGATATCGGCTGGGTGAGTGAGAGGTAAGTTTTAAGTTGTGAATTTTCAATTAGCGAACTCAAAACTTTTTAGAATCTCGACCCTGGCTGCTTTAAAAATTCTGCCTCTTCAGGCGTTGCCTCTCGCCCCAAAATCTCGTTGCGATGGGGAAACCGGCCAAACCGCTGAATCACGTCTCGGTGGCGCATTGCATAGTCAAGGAAATTCTCAAGTTCAGGGTGGGCAGCGTGGAGCGATCGCACCAACTCCACCGAGCGCTCCTGATCGGCTAGATCTTCGCTGTGCTCCAGTGGTAGGTAAAAGAAGATGCGTTCCACCGGCAAAACCTGCTGGTCGTAGCCCTGGGCCAGGGCATAGTTGGCGGTGTCTCGGGCAGCGCGATCGCTGGCAAAACTGCGCGGATCGCCTCGAAACAGATTACGAGGAAACTGATCGAGCAAAATCACTAGGGCAAGGCACGATCGCGGTTGCTGCGGCCACGTCGCCAGAGCACCAGTTGAAGCTTGCTCATAGTCAGTCAAAAACCGCTGTCGAATAGTGTCATCAAACGCTGGGTCTTTCTTGAACCAGGCCTGGCGCTGCTGACCATACTCGCTACTAGGATCCTCCGGGTCGCCAAACCAAAACCGCAGAATCTCATTCCAACGCTCCATCTACTCACCTACTCCAGCACCAGCGGATCCAGCGCATAGTCCTCCCAGCTCTGGTGCGATCGCTCCGAAATGTGGGGCGTCACGATAAATTGGGGCACCTCATCCTGGGTGACATCGATGCGCACAAAGGAGTAAGGCCGCCGTCGCTCGGCTTTGTGGCCAGTGAGGCCCTTATACAACTGCGATTTTGCCACCAGCTTAAACTCCATTTGCCCATCGGGGTCTGCCCCTATGGGTTCATAGAGCATGGTGCCCTCCGGCCGCTGCCGCCGCAGGCTTAGACCGCTACCGCCGCAGACTAGATAATTCATGTGGCTGTCGGCATAGCCCGTGGCCTCGGTTCTGAGATATTCAAAACAGTGGGCGTGGCCGTTGAGCACCAGGTTAACCGGGGGACGATTTACGCCAATTTCAGGCACCGCCGCCGCCACCTGGTCGAGCACCCAACGCAGATTCTGACGAATGGCCATCGTCTGTCCCTGGCCCCACTTGGTATTCTCAGTCACGTAGGGCGGGTGGTGAAAGAACAGAATGCGGCCCCGCACCGCCTTATCCTGCCAAGAGGCAATTAGCCCGTCCCGCAACCACAGCAGCTGCTCGGTATCGACCAGGGTGGTGGGTCGAGGGTGCACCTGCTTTTCGATATCGAGCAGCATTTCCTCCATCTGCTCTATCTTGGCTTGAAGGTCATCTAAGCGCTCCTGGGCATGGGGATCGGTGCGCTGTAGGTGCATGGCTTCGTCTCGCACCTCCTGCTGCTGACGCTGAATCGCCTCTCGCTGGGCCAGCAATCGGCCTCGATAAGCCGCATTTGAGGCCCGCTGGGGCGACAGGGCCGGGTCGTTGAAGGTGCTGCTGTCGAGGGCAAAAAAGTCGATGCCGCCGTAGCGAAAGGTGTAGTAGCGGTTAGGCAGCCGGGTAAACTGCCCCGGCTGGTAGCGCAGCCCCAGGGTTTTCTCGCCCCAGGGGCCATAGTGGCGCTCGAGGTGAGCGTCTAGATCTTCATCCGACAGCGTTTTTAAGTAGTCTAAAAAAGCGCGGGCATAGGCATCGCCGATGCCAGAACCGTGCCAGCTCACATTGGGATTGAGGTTGAGCCCTAGCAGCTTGCGCACGGGCCGGGACAGCTGCACCAAAATGCTGTAGAGCCGGGGCAGGTTGTAATAGTCGTGGTTGCCCGGCACCGCCAAAAACGGGAACTGAAACACCATATTGTCAAAGGCGATTCGATCAGGGCGATCGCCCCCCACTAGCCATTCCCGGTAGGGCTTAATGAAATTCTCTGGATATTGCTCGCTAGAGCCCACCTGATAGACCACATCGCCCGTGTGCAGCAAAAAGCGGCAGTCTTGCAGATGGGGAAGCATTTGCTTGGCAATGCGCCGCTGAGGGTGATGGTCGGGGTGAGGACCAGAGCCGCTATCGCCAATCACCAAAAACGAGAACTCTCTGTCGTCGCTGCGACCGTCCTCCAAAATCAGCCGGGTCTGGTCGATGCGGCGCTGCATTAACATCGGGTGCTGCCAGCAAACCCGCTCCTTCATTTTGGCGACTTTGGTCAAAATGGGCGGGTCAAGAATGGAAGCCATGGGTCAGGAGTGAATTATGCGGCGATTGAGAGCTGGCCCCAAAGTCGAAAGGCCCTCATTTAGGGTAATCTGTGTTTCCTAAAATTGCCGAGCCTCCTATGCAGCAGCGGCAATGATCCAGCGTAGGCAGGCTAAGCTAAATTCATTCCGGGTAGAGCGAGCAGGTGACGAGATGGCTATCGCTCTCCTCAATAGAGATTTGGTGGTCATTCCCTCTAAACAACAGCGCAACTTGCGATCGCCCATGCCCCTCGACTCTATCCACAACGTCATTAACCACTTTGAACAGCAGCCTCGCTGGCGCAGCCGGGGCCAATTTCGCCAGGTGCTCAACAGTTGGGCCGCCGTCGTAGGCGATGGGGTAGCCCGCCAAGCCGCCCCCGTGCGGCTCGATCAAGACGTGCTGCACGTGGCGGTAGTCAACCCCATGTGGGCTCAAACCCTAACACTAGAGCGGCGGCGAATTCTAGCCAAGCTCAACGATCGCCTCCATCTCAACCTCAGCGACATTCGCTTTTCAAGCGGCGACTGGTATCGGCAAAATAAGTCGACCCAGCCTGACCAAAGGACGGCAGCTTCCACAGAACTACCTGAGTGGCTGCGGCAGCATCCCAGCTATGAACCCCGAGCCATCCCGCGATCGCCCCAACGGCCCGAAACAGCCGAAGAGAGCTTTGAGCGCTGGGCTGGCCTGACTCAACAGCTGGCGGCCCAGCAGCCCCTTTGTCCCCAGTGCCACTGCCACTGCCCCACAGGAGAACTCAAGCGCTGGGGACGGTGCAGCATTTGTGCGGTCAAAGGGCTCAAAGGCCCAGTTGGGCGACATTCTGTATGACGGGCTTGACCCCAAACACCTGAGCAAAGCGAGTGACCACGACGGGTCGCACCGACTCCACCGTAATGCCTGGGCAAAATTGGGCCAGGCTGCCCACCGATTTGTCGGCAATGCCACAGGGCACGATCGCTTCAAATCCCGCCAAATCAGGACATACATTGAGTGCAAAGCCGTGCATCGTCACCCAGCGGCTCACCTTAATACCGATCGCTGCCAGCTTAGTGTTGCCCACCCATACTCCGGTTAGCCCGGCCTGCCGCCCTGCGCTCACGCCAAACTGGGCCAGCGTTTGAATCAGCACTTCCTCCAGCTGACGCAGATACCAGTGCAAATCGGGCTGGTGCCGCTTCAGGTTGAGAATGGGGTAGCCCACTAGCTGACCGGGGCAGTGGTGAGTGACCTCGCCCCCCCGCTCAATGCGAAACAGAGGATAGGGCAATTCCTCAGCCGGGAGCTTGAGGTGGTCTAAGGTTGAGCCCTGGCCCAAGGTATAGACACCGGGATGCTCGACTAGCAGCAGGCGATCGGGCTGGGGGTGCTCGCGGTGGCGTTGTACCAGCGTCTTTTGCAACGTCCAAGCTTCTGTAAAGGGCATAACACCCAGCTCGTAAATATCGCAGCGGAGCGTTGATTCCCCGTGGTTTTGATTCATTCCTGTCAAGCGTAAATCAGCGGGAATAGCCCATTTTTCCTGGGTTTTGCAATCAAGAATTATCAACCCATGCAAAGGATTCTAACGGACGCTGTTGTGCAGAATACAAGGTGTTAGGGTGAAACCAAGCCGACGTATCAAGGAGTCCGCTTTATGAAGCTGGTAATCCATGGCAGAAATATTGAGATCACAGACGCGATTCGGGAGCATGTAGAGCAAAAAATCCTCAAGGCGGTGAGTCACTTCAAACACCTCACCAACGAGGTCGATGTCCACCTATCCGTAGCCAAAAACCCCAGAATTGGAGCCAACCAGGCCGCTGAAGTTACCCTATTCGTAGACGGAGCCGTTGTTAGAGCCGAAGAAAGCAGCGAAAATCTTTACGCCAGCATCGACCTAGTAGCCGACAAAATTAGCCGCCAACTGCGCAAGTTTAAAGAAAAGCGCAACACTCGCATGCAGGGCAGTTTGGGCAAAACGACCGAGGCCTACCTGAATGAAGCGCCGCTGACCGATGTCACCCACGTGCTCAATACCAGCGAGCCCCAGCTTCCTGAAGAGGTGATTCGCACCAAATACTTCGCCATGTCGCCCATGTCTGTGACAGAGGCCCTGGAGCAACTAGCGGTCATCGATCACGATTTTTATATGTTTCTCAATGCAGAAACTGAGGAAATCAACGTGATTTATGAGCGCAACCACGGCGGCTATGGGCTCATTCAACCCCGCAAGCCCAACCAAAATGGCCATCTTAATGGCCACGACAGCAAGGCTAAGAGCCACGCTGAGACCGCTGCTCACAGCTAATCCTATATAAATCGACCCTTAAAAAAGCCCCAGCCTGCGCAGGCTGGGGCTTTTTTGCAAAACTAAAACCTTGGGTTCTATCTGCGTCAGCAATATTAAGCAGGAGAACCAGCTAGCAAAGGCTCGACGCCGTTTTTAGCGTCTAGAGCAAAGAAGTCATCGCAGCCGCCCACGTGGTGGTCGTTGATAAAGATTTGCGGCAGCGATCGCCGCCCGTTAGCCCGCTGAGACATTTTGCTGCGAGCGGCTTCATCACCATCAATGCAGTACTCGGTGTAAGCAATGCCCTTTTGATCAAGCAGTCGCTTGGCACGAATACAGAAGGGACAGCTGCTCCAGGTATAAATTTCGACGTTAGGGGTCATAGCGCACCTCCAAGGGCGGTATTCAAGGTTCTTTACATTATTTTAGTCTTCTCAGCACTGTCGCTACGTCCACAGTTCGGTAGGCATATCCCTCACCCACTCCCCTTCAGCGCGTGGGCGATCGCATCCACCACCCGCGACACCTCCACAATCTCCAGCCCATCCACCTTCACAGATTGCCCCTTGGGCACAATCGCCCGCTTAAAGCCCAGCTTCGCCGCCTCCTTCAACCGCAGCTCTAGTTGGGAAATCGGCCGCACTTGCCCGCCCAAACCCACTTCACCAATCAGTACGAGTTCTGGATCGACGAGGCGATCGCGAAAGCTGGCCACCACCGAAATCGCGATGCCCAGATCTGCTGCTGGTTCCCCCACAGCCAACCCACCGGACGACGCCACATAGGCATCTAGCTTAGACAGAGGAATGCCCACCCGCTTCTCTAACACCGCCAAAATTTGCAGCAGCCGGTTGTACTCCACCCCCGTGGTTGAGCGCCGGGGCGAGCTGTAGCTGGTGGGGCTGACCAGCGATTGTAGCTCTACCACCAGAGGTCGGGTGCCCTCACAGGCGACGATGGTGGCAATACCCGGCACCTGCTCGTCCCGGTTGCCGAGGAAAAGGGCTGAAGGATTGCTGATCTCCGCCAGACCGCGATCGACCATTTCAAACACGCCCAGCTCGTGGGTAGCGCCAAACCGGTTTTTGACTGACCTGAGCAGTCGGTGGCTGGCAAAGCGATCGCCCTCAAAGTACAACACCGTATCGACTAGGTGTTCGAGCACTTTGGGACCTGCGATCGCCCCCTCCTTCGTCACGTGACCCACAATAAACAGAGAAATGTTTGATCGCTTCGCCAACTGCATCAGCGCCGACGTACATTCCCTCACCTGCGACACCGACCCCGGTGCCGAGGTCAGCGCCGCATAGTACAACGCCTGAATACTGTCGATAATCGCCACCGTCGGCTTCAGCGACTCTAGCTCCATCAAGATAGTCTCTAGATCAATCTCCGGCAGCAAAAACAACTGCGAATCCACTGCCTCCACCCCAGCTGGCTCAAACTCCTCCAGCTCCGCCTCTTCTTGTCTCTCTGCCCGCTTCCCGTTTTCCTTCTTCCCTTTAGGATTCTCCCTCCTACTCCCTACCCCATCACCCCCTACCCCAACACTCCCCACCGGCCCCAGCCGCTGCCACCGCAGCTTCACCTGCTGACCCGACTCCTCCGCGCATACGTACAGCACCCGCTGCCGCGCTGCTAGCTGGTTCGCCACCTGAAGCAGCAGGGTAGATTTGCCAATGCCGGGGTCACCCCCTAGCAGCACCAACGAACCCGGCACAATGCCACCGCCCAGCACCCGGTCAAGCTCTCCATAGCCCGAGGGCAGACGCGCCTGAGGATGGTCTTGAATCTGGTTAAGGGTCATCGCCAGACGTGGCTGACTGACCTTGGCCGTCGTTGACCCGCCCCGACTACGGCCTAAAGCAGAGGCCCGAGCAGTCGTCTCCTTAGCAGGCTGAGCCTGTTCTACCAGAGCATTCCAGCTGTTGCACACGGGGCAGCGGCCAAAGTACTGAGGCGACTCAGCTCCGCATTCATTGCAAACAAAAATTGAACGAGATTTAGCCATAACTACCCTTGCCCCGCCGATTATTCAGGGCGATACTTGGCTCTAAAACACGGCTGCTGCTGCGCAATAAACCTTAAAAAAGCCTGAAGCACAGATGTTCCACGCATGCGGCATGAATCAATACACATAGAATAATCAAACGTCGTAGGTTCTGCTTCGGCAGCGTTTGAGGGGGCTGCTGTGGCGGTGCCCACGGTTGTTTAGCTCAATCAACTCATTAGCTTTCAAAAGTTAATCATTAAACGTTGCGATTGTTTATAGAATATGACGTTATGTAGGGAGCCTTGAAAGCCTTGGAAAACAACAAAGAAAAAATTCTAGTGGTCGACGATGAGGCCAGCATTCGGCGAATTCTCGAGACCCGCCTATCGATGATTGGCTATGACGTTGTCACCGCCGCCGATGGCGAAGAGGCCCTAGAAACCTTTCGCAATGCCGCTCCTGACCTGGTTGTGCTCGATGTGATGATGCCCAAGCTCGACGGCTACGGCGTCTGTCAAGAGCTACGCAAAGAGTCTGACATTCCTATTATTATGCTTACCGCCCTGGGCGATGTGGCCGATCGCATCACCGGCCTAGAGCTTGGGGCCGACGACTACGTAGTCAAACCCTTCTCTCCCAAAGAACTAGAGGCCCGCATTCGCTCCGTGCTGCGCCGGGTCGACAAAACCGGCATGACCGGCATTCCCAGCTCCGGCGTCATCTCTGTCAACACCATTCGTATCGACACTAATAAGCGCCAGGTGTACAAAGGCGACGAGCGCATTCGCCTCACTGGCATGGAGTTCAGCCTGCTCGAGCTGCTGGTTAGCCGCTCCGGAGAGCCCTTTTCCCGCTCCGAAATTTTGCAGGAAGTATGGGGCTACACCCCTGAGCGTCACGTTGATACCCGCGTGGTCGACGTGCACATCTCTCGCCTGCGGGCCAAGCTTGAAGACGACCCTAGCAACCCAGAGCTAATTCTCACCGCTCGGGGTACCGGCTACCTGTTTCAGCGGATAGTGGAGCCCGGCGAAGAATAGTCGGTAGGGTAGTCTGCTAGAATTTGCTCAGGTTTTTAACAGATTTAGCAGATGGGTTTTAACCGGGCACGCATTGCCATTGATGCCATGGGGGGAGACTTCGCCCCAGGCGAGATCGTTGCAGGTGCCATTCGCGCCAAGGCCGAGCTAGATGTCGATGTCGCTTTAGTCGGCGATGTTGACCAAATCAAGGCGTCTACGGCTAGTCCGGAGCAGCTGGTGGGCATTGAGCTAGTGCCCGCCGAGGGCAGCATCGAAATGCACGAAGAGCCGCTGAGCGCCCTGCGCAAAAAGCCCCAAGCCTCCATCAACGTGGCGATGGACTTGGTCAAACGCAATGAGGCCGATGCAGTGGTGTCTGCAGGGCACTCTGGGGCAGCGATGGCTGCCGCCCTGCTGCGTTTGGGGCGACTAAAGGGTATTGACCGACCGGCGATCGGGGCTGTGTTTCCCACTGTAGTCGCCAACAAATCGGTGCTGATTTTAGACGTGGGAGCCAATGTAGACTGCCGCCCCAAGTATCTAGAACAGTTCGCCATCATGGGCACCATCTATTCCCGCTACGTGCTGGGAGTCGATAATCCTCGTGTGGGGCTAATCAACATTGGCGAAGAGCCTAGCAAGGGCAACGACGCGGCCTTAAAGGCTCACCAACTGCTTGAAGAAAACCCCAACATCCCCTTCGCGGGTAACGCCGAGGGGCGTGATATTCTCTCTGGTCAGTTTGATGTGGTGGTCTGCGACGGTTTCGTGGGCAATGTGCTGCTCAAGTTTGCCGAGGCAGTAGGTGAGTCGGTGCTGCAAATTTTGCGAGAAGAGCTGCCTCAAGGCGTGCGTGGCAAAATTGGGGCGTCGATCCTCAAACCTAACCTGCGTCGCATTAAGCAGCGGGTCGACCACGCCGAGCACGGCGGTGGCCTGTTGCTGGGTGTGGCTGGGGTGACGGTGATTAGCCACGGCAGCTCCCAAGCACCCTCGGTATTTAACGCTATTCGGCTGGCTAAAGAGGCAGTCGACAACCGCGTTCAAGACCGCATTCAGGCCCAGTACCAGCGGGTGGCCATCCCCGCAGCAGACGGAGAATAACCCGTGGAACAGTTTATGCCCGGTGTGTCACTGGTGGGCAGCGGTTCAGCCTGCCTAACCGTACAACTCACCAATGACGATCTCAGCCAGCGCGTTGACACCTCCGATGACTGGATTGCGACCCGTACCGGCATTCGTCAGCGCCATGTGGCAGCTCCTGAGGATTCCCTTGCGTCTCTGGCGGCGGAGGCAGCCCGCAATGCTTTGGCCATGGCCGAGGTGAGCGCCGAAGAGGTTGATTTGATTGTGCTGGCCACCTCTACCCCCGACGATTTATTTGGGACGGCCTGTCAGGTCCAGAGGGCTTTGGGGGCGACTCGCGCTGTGGCCTTTGACCTCACTGCCGCCTGCTCAGGGTTTGTGTTTGCCCTAGTAACGGCAGCCCAATATATCCGCACTGGGGTATTTAAGAATGTGGTGGTGATCGGGGCCGATATACTCTCACGCTGGACGGACTGGGACGATCGCACTACCTGCGTGCTCTTTGGCGACGGGGCTGGGGCCGTGGTGCTACAGGCGGCTGAGCGCGATCGCCTGCTGGGCTTTGAGCTGTGCAGTGATGGCTCCTTGAATCACTGCCTGAACCTAGCTTACCAACCTGAACCAGATGTTCTAGTTGGAGACATCACTGTTCAGAAAGGCACCTTTGCCCCCATCACTATGAATGGGCGCGAGGTCTATAAATTCGCCGTCAACCGCGTCCCCGAAGTGATCGAAAAAGCGCTCTTCCGCGCCAACCTCACCGCTGCCGATATCGACTGGCTGGTGCTGCATCAGGCCAACCAGCGCATTCTTGACGCAGTAGCCGATCGCCTAAACGTGCCCGCTGAGCGCGTGGTCAGCAACATGGCCCGTCACGGCAATACCTCCGCCGCCTCTATCCCCATTGCTCTCGACGAAGCTGTGCGGGCAGGAAAAATTAAGTCTGAAGATGTGATTGCTACCGCCGGTTTTGGGGCTGGGCTAACCTGGGGCTCTGCCATCATTCAATGGGGCTAGGCAATAGCACCTTCAGCACCTATGGGTAACAGTCACCCCTCTCTTTTGCTAAGTCACTGTGGTCAACTTGGGACTTTCCCTCACGATAGCTCTCCTCTCCACGGCGGTTTCAATGGGCATTTTGTGAGACAGTATCTTGTGTAGTTCTGGCAGCGCTGATCACTTTGCGAACCATCCCTGAATCTGGGGATGAAGTAAAGCAGGTGTTGGGGCTGGTCGCGATCGCCACGCAAGTCGGAAGGGTAGAGGCATGACAAACGCAGCATGGGTGTTTCCTGGGCAGGGTTCCCAGGCGATCGGCATGGGAACAGACCTCGCCACTGTGGCTCTGGCCCAAGGGCGCTTTGCCGAAGCCGAGGCCATCCTGGGTTGGTCAGTGCTCGATGTGGTTCAAGACGCTGACGATAAAGTTTCGAACACTCTCTATACCCAGCCCTGTCTGTACGTCATAGAAAGCATTCTGGTCGATTTGCTCAAGGAGCAGGGCCATCAGCCAGCGGTTGTAGCCGGTCACAGCTTGGGAGAATATGTCGCCCTCTACGCTGCTGAAGTCTTCGATTTTGCCACCGGGCTCACCCTGGTGCAGCGTCGTGCTGATTTGATGGCCCAAGCCTCTGACGGCATGATGGCCGCCCTGTTGGGCTTTGATACCGACGAGCTAGCCGCCAAGATCGAAGCTACTCCTGGGGTAGTGCTGGCCAACGACAACAACCCCGGTCAGGTAGTGATCTCAGGTACCCCAGAGGCCGTCACCACCGTAATGGAAGGCGTGAAAGCCAAGCGGGCCGTGAAGCTTAACGTCAGCGGGGCCTTCCACTCGCCGCTGATGGCCGATGCTGCCGCAACGTTTCAGGCAGTTTTAGAACCAATTCCCTTCGCCACGGCCCAAGTGCCCGTACTCTCCAACGTAGACCCTACCCCCTCCACCGACGGCTTGGTATTAAAGCAGCGGTTAATCCAGCAGATGACAGGCTCTGTGCGCTGGCGCGAAATCACCCTGGCGTTGCCAGAACTTGGCATTGACACAGTAGTCGAAGTGGGGCCGGGCAACGTGCTCACCGGGTTAACCAAGCGCACCTGCAAAGAACTCGCGCTGGTTAACGTAGGCAATCTGGAGCAAGTCGCCAGTGCAGGCTAAACCTCACACGACAGTCCTAATCTCCCAGGCAAAGGGACTTTGATGGTTGTACAGAATAAGCCCGAGATGAGTCGCGATCGCGAACCCCCCGTTAACCTGCTGTGGTACCACCTATTCAAATGGTCGGTGGTGAGTCCGATGCTGGGCTTATATTTTCGGGGCCGGGTCTACGGTACCGATCAGGTACCCAAAACTGGAGGGTTGGTGGTAGTTGCCAACCACGCCAGCGACTTTGACCCGCCGCTGCTCTCTGCCGCCGTGCGCCGCCCCGTCTCTTACATGGCCAAAGAAGAGTTGTTTAAGGTGCCGGTGCTCAGTCAGGCCATTCGCCTCTATGGGGCCTACCCTGTGAAGCGGGGCAGCGCCGATCGCAGCGCCATTCGCGAAGCCCTCAAGCAGCTGGAGCAGGGCTGGGCAGTGGGCATTTTTCTCCAAGGCACCCGCACTCCCGATGGCCGCATTCCTGACCCCAAAATTGGCGCGGCGCTAATTGCGGCCAAGGCCCAGGTACCACTGCTGCCCGTCAGCCTCTGGGGCACCCAGCGCATTTTCACCAAGGGTTCGTCGATACCCCGCCCTACCCCCCTCACTATTCGCATTGGTGCCCCCATTGCCCCACCTCCCTCCACTGCCCGCGAGGGGTTAGAGGTCATCACCACCCAGTGCGCCACCGAAATCCATCGCCTCCACGACCTTGGCCGTTAGTCGCTCCACCTCCTCATCCCTTTACCCTCTCACCCATTCACTGACTTGCCCATCTACTCTCGCCTCATCTGGTAGCCTGTAAAAGTTCGCGATCGCACCGGCCAAGCCCATGTCCCAAGACCTCAAACAAGAACTTACCGATATGCTTGCCCCTGCCGATTGGGCTTGGATCAGCCCCCACGCCAATCGGGGGGCAGTGGTGGTGGTCGATCGACAGCTAGATTTAGTCGAGGTGGGGATGGCGATTGCCACCGACAATACCGCCGCTGTCAACCGCTGGATTGCCGAAGCTCTAATCACTAAGCCTTCGCCCTTGCAGCTGGAAGTGTGGGATCAAGCGACCAAAAAACAGTTTCAGTCGTTGATTGTGCAACCCTTCGTGCTCGTGCAAGAAGCCCCAGTCCATGAAAACTGAGGAATCCCAGGAAGAAATTGCCCCAGGAGCGTCGCCTCGGAGCAAAGATAATATTTGGACTACTTTGAGCACCAGCACTTTAGTGCGGTTCTTGCTGTTGTTTGCTTGCGGCTGGGCCACCATTCAGCTGTTGGCCTACTTTGAAGTATTAATAGTGGTATTTGTCACCGCCACTATTCTGGCGTTTTTGCTCAATCATCCGGTCACTTGGCTCAGCCGGTGGTTACCGCGCGGGGTAGCGGCGATTGCTGTATTTCTCATCTGCTTAGCCATCATTGTCGGCCTTTCCCTTACCCTGGGCATGGCGGTGTTATCCCAAGGGCAGCAGCTTTCCGCCAGCGTGCAAAATTTTTCTGACTCAGTCATACCCTGGCTCAGCAGCGCTGAAGAGCTGTTAGAAACGCTGAATTTGCCCGTCGATTTGCAGGGTCTAGAGCCTCAGCTACAGAACCAGGCTGTAGCCATTCTCACAACTGGGCTAGGGCTCCTGCAATCGACCCTGGCCAACCTGGTTCTCGCCATTCTAATTGCGGTCGTAACCCTGTTTATGATGCTGGATGGGGCCAAAATTTGGTGGTGGTTGCTCAACAACCTGCCTATTCGCAACAAAGTGCGATTCAACACCGTCATTCAGCACAATTTGCTGGGTTTCTTTTGGGGCCGCCTGCTGCTGGCTGTGTTTTCTATTACCTCCACCTTTGCGGTCTTTGCCTTTTTAGGCATGCCCTTTCCGCTGGTGCTCGCCGTCATTGCCGGGTTATTTAATTTAATTCCAGGCATTGGAGCCACCCTGGGCATCAGCATTGTATCCCTGCTGCTGCTATCGCAAGGGGTATGGTTAGCCATCCAAGCTGTTGTCGTTTGCATTGCTGTAGAACAGATCGAAGAAAATCTGCTGCTGCCTTACATCATGAAAGACTCTCTAGATATTAATCCTGTAGTCATGTTTTTTGCGTTGATTGTAGGGGCTACGGTAGCCGGAGTTCTAGGGCTTTTTCTAGCGGTGCCAATTGCCGGAGTAATCGTTACCTGGCTAGATATTGAAGCGATGCGGGGCAAGCCCACTCAAGACTAAAAAATCTAGTCTGGCCTGGCTAAAGTAGGCTGATAAATAGACCATCAGCCGATAAGCTAGAACACTGAACCCCTGGCGATAAGATTTGATTTATGACCAACGCTGCCCCGCCGAACTCCTCTATGCCTCAGGGGAAGCGGCTGCGCTTTACCCAATCTCCCCGTCCCTGGCTCTACGCTCTTTGGAAATTTTGGCGACCTCACACAGTCATTGGCACTAGCCTCAGCGTAGTGGGCATTGCCACCATCGTTTTAGCTGATTTGGAATTCGAAAACCCTATATCCTTCGAGCCTCTGCTGAGTTTAGTTGGGATTGCTGTGGTGGCCTGTTTGCTAGGCAATCTCTACATTGTTGGGCTCAATCAGCTTGAAGATATTGCAATCGATCGCATCAACAAACCCCACTTGCCCCTAGCCGCCGGAGAATTTTCTGTTGCTGATGGCCGCTGGATTGTTGGCTTAGCAGGCTTAGGGGCCATGGGTTTAGCGGTCTTAGGCGGTCCCTGGCTACTGGCAACAGTGGGCCTGAGCCTAATTATCGGTACCGCCTATTCGCTGCCCCCGGTACGGCTCAAACGGTTTCCATTTTGGGCCTCGGTGTGCATTTTGGCAGTGCGGGGCACCATTGTGAATTTGGGCTTGTTTCTGCACTTTAGCGATCGCCTCGATCTTCCCTTCACTATTCCTGGACGAGTTTGGGCGCTGACGGCATTTGTTCTACTATTTAGCATTGCCATTGCGCTATTTAAGGATATTCCCGACATTGAGGGCGATCGCCGCTACGGCATCAGCACTCTGTCCTTAAAGCTGGGTCAGCGCACCGTGTTTAAGCTGGCGTTGGGTATTCTGACCGTCTGCTATCTAGGTATGGCGCTAGTTGCCCCCTGGCTAACGGGGGTCAATCGACCTTTCCTAGCCGGATCACACCTGTTGGTGCTAGCTTTCCTATGGTGGATGAGTTTGCGGGTATCCCACAGCGGCCAAAACGCTGCAGCTCAGAGAAACCTAGCCTATCCTGAGTTCTACCAATTCATCTGGAAGCTATTTTTCCTGCAATACCTGATGTTTCCCCTAGCCTGCTGGCTGGCCTAGAGCAAAGCAGCCTAGCGTAAAGGATAGTAAACCTATGTACGACTGCGTCATTGTCGGTGCCGGACCCGCCGGATCCACCGCCGCTTACCACCTGAGCAAAGCGGGTCATCAAGTTCTGCTGCTCGATGCCGCCAAACTTCCTCGCTACAAACCCTGTGGCGGCGGCGTCTCGCCCCAAGTAGCTCAGTGGTTTGACTTTGACTTTGCTCCTGCCATCTCTGTTAAGGTGCGCAAAGTGCGCTACACCTTCAATATGGCTGACCCCATTGAAGCCGAACTGCCCGCCGAAAAAGCCCTATGGATGGTGCGGCGAGACGAGTTTGACTATTTCATCGTGCAACAAGCCCAAAAACAAGGGGCCACCCTGTGGGATGGTACTAAGGCCCAAAGCATCGAAAATCAAGGAGATTTCTGGCAGGTCAACACTACTCAAGGCCCGGTTCAGGGACGTTTTTTAATTGCGGCAGACGGGGCACGCGGGTCAATGGCCAAGTGGCTGGGCTTTTCCCAACGGCGATACAAACTGGCCGCGGCCCTAGAAGCCGAGCCTCGATTGGAGGTCCCCAGTGAACCCGTAGTGCATTTTGACCTAGGCCTTATGCAGCAGGGCTACCTGTGGAACTTTCCCAAAGCCGATGGCTACTCCATTGGTGGGGGTGTGTTTCGCTCCGGAGCCCAGCGCAAGCAAGACCTGCGCACTCCTGTAGGCAACTATGCCGCCGCCTTTGATGTAGACGCCAGCACAGTGCAGCATTTTGGCCACCCCATATTCATCTGGGATGGCCCCCAAGATCTGCATACCCACCGAGCCCTGCTGGCAGGGGAAGCCGCCTGCGTAGTCGATCCATTCACTGCCGAGGGCATTCGCCCCTCCATCTTTAGCGGGCTCAAGGCTGCAGATGCGATCGCCCAGGCTCTTAAAGAAGATAATCAACTCCCAAGATCGAAGGGGCATCGAGCCCTAGCAAACTACAGCCAAATAATGAATACAGAATGGGGCCAAGAAATGCGCTGGGCCAGACGCTTAGCCCGCCTAGTCTACAACGCACCAGCCCTAGCCTATCGGGCTGGGGTGAAGCGGCCTTCTAGCACCCTAACCATGGTAAAAGTATTCTGCGGTGAGACCAGCTATGGGGAGGTGGCTCACAGAGCTATCCAGCGGCTTAGCAAAGGGCTATTGTCTTAGCTCTACTAGCTACTAGACAAAACAACGGCCAAGGCAAACATGCTTTGGCCGTTGTTTTTAGAAAATTGTCAACAATAGACCATAGGAAGCTCTGGATCTTAACCAATCGCATCCATAATCTTGAACATGGGCAAGTACATTGACACCAAAATCGACCCTACCATGCCACCTAATACCACAATCATGATCGGCTCCATGATGCTGGTTAGAGCTTTTACGGCCTGCTCCACCTCATCCTCATAGAAGTCGGCCACCTTCATCAGCATTGCATCTAGTTCTCCCGTTTCTTCCCCGATGCTGATCATCTGAATCGCCATACCAGGAAACACCGCGTGCTTTTGGAGTGCCAGACTAATCATCCCTCCCCCTTGTACATCTTTACGGGCCTCATCCACAGCCTCAGCAATCACCTGATTACCCGCCGTGTCCCGCACAATTTCCAAGGCTGTTAGAATTGGCACCCCGGATTTCGACAGAGAACCAAAGGTGCGGCAGAACCGAGCGGTAGCCGTTTTTTGAATCAGATCACCAAACAGAGGCATCTTGAGGGATAAACGGTCGATCACTCGTCGCCCGTTCAAAGTGGCGTAGTATCGGCGGTAGGCAAATGTCAACGCAGATATCGCCGCTACCATAAACACCCAGTTCAAGGGCTGGCGCAAAAACCGGCTGATCATCATCATGATCTGAGTAAAGACTGGCAGTTCAGTGCCTAAGTCCTCAAACATATCGGCAAAGATTGGCAGCAAAAATACTGTCATACCGACGAAGATAATCACGGCTAAGAATCCTACCGTTACTGGATAGGCCATAGCTGACTTAATCTGGTTCTGCAACCGGGCTAAATCTTCCAGTAGCTTAGCCAGACGATTGAGTACTTCATCGAGTACGCCACCTACCTCACCCGCTTGGATCAGCGCCACGTAAAGATTATCGAAACAAGCTGGGTGCTTACGCATGGCGTCAGACAGGTTGGTGCCCTGCTGCACATCAGCGTTGATGGCCATCAGTGCCTTCTTGAGTTTGGGGTTAGCGCAGTCATCTGCCAGTACCCCTAACCCTCGCACCAGGGCAACACCAGCGTTAACGAGAGCAGCGAACTGACGGGAAAAGATTGCCTTATCCTTAACCGTCACCTTGGTCATGGAGGTTTTGATGCTCTCCAGGTCAATATTGAACCCGGATTCCTCCTTTATATCCATCACATAGAGGCCCTGATC
This sequence comes from Leptolyngbya subtilissima AS-A7, assembly GCF_039962255.1. NCBI lineage: Bacteria > Bacillati > Cyanobacteriota > Cyanophyceae > Leptolyngbyales > Leptolyngbyaceae > Leptolyngbya > Leptolyngbya subtilissima. The sequence goes on from NZ_JAMPKY010000002.1 coordinate 336,073, forward strand.
CTTTAAACGATTGCGGGCCTCATTGGGATTCTCGGCGGCGATCCGCTCTTTGCGCTGGGCTCCGCTGGTATCGCGACCAATGGCAACGTAGGTAGGCATAGCTCTGTTAGCTCAACGGCTTAAAAGTACTGCAATTATAGCGACGGGTTCAGCTTGCCGAACCCGCTAAATCTACCTGAACTCGCGTGGGGTGTATCTTGCTCTCGCGGCATGATCACGTGGACCCTAGGTCTAACCCCAAACCAGTAGCAAGAAAGATAATCTGTGCTCCCTCTCTCTAGGCTAGGGCACTCAGTTTAAATTTTTCCTGAGCGCCCTATTTAGTTACCTAAGGTCTTTTACCTAAGATTTTAGTGGCGTCCGGCGGCTGCCCCTTGGCGAGCAGCCGCATTAGGTGCTGGAGCTCCCCCAATTAGCCGTTGCAGTTCATCGGGGCGGGAGGTCTTGGACATGGCCGCCTCAAAGGAAATTGTGCCGGCTTGATAGAGATCAGCCAGAACCTTTTCTAGAGTCTGCATCGCCAGCTTACCCCCGGTCTGGATAGCACCGTAGATTTGAGGAGTTTTACCTTCACGAATCATGTTGGCGATCGCTGGGGTAATCACCATAATCTCTTGGGCCATAATGCGGCCAAACTCGCCGGGTTTGGGATTAGCTTTAGGCACAAGAGTCTGACTGAGCACCGCCACTAGCGAACCTGACAACTGCACCCGAATCTGCTGCTGCTGCTCAGGCGGAAACACGTCGATCATCCGGTCGACGGTTTGGGCTGCTGAGCTGGTGTGCAGAGTACCAAAGACCAAGTGCCCCGTTTCTGCGGCCGAAATAGCTAGGGAAATGGTTTCTAAGTCCCGCATTTCACCCACCAGAATTACGTCGGGGTCTTCCCGCAAGGCAGCACGTAGGGCATTGGCAAAACTCTTGGTATCTTCCCCAATCTGGCGCTGGTGAATCAGGCTTTTGATAGGCTCATAGACAAATTCAATCGGGTCTTCGACGGTGAGAATGTGCTCAGGCCGCGTGAGGTTGATGTTGTTGATCATCGAAGCCAGGGTGGTCGACTTCCCAGAACCGGTGGGTCCGGTCACTAGAATTAAGCCCCGGGGTTTCTCTGACAGTTCCCGTACAATGTTGGGCAACCCTAGCGCATCCATGCTTGGAATTTTGGAGCTCAGTGCTCGCAAACATGCAGCATAGGTACCGCGATCTTTGTAGACATTGACCCGAAAGCGGGCAAGCCCTTTTACCCCATAGGAGCAATCCAGCTCCCAGGTTTGCTCCAGCTGTTTGCGCTGGGTGTTGTTGAGCATGCTGAAGATTAGCCGCTGACAAGACTCGGCGGTCATTGGCTCGTGCTCGGTAGGAGTGAGTTTGCCGCTAATGCGGATGTAGGGGGGCAAACCTGCAGAGAGGTGTAGGTCAGAGCCACCCCGCTCAATCACCTCTTCCATCAAATCTTCGATCATCAATTCCATAGGGCTACCTCATGGGGTTTGAGAAACGTCGAGAGAATTTAGCGTTAGAAAAGCTTAGGCTAGTTTGATAAAGCAGTTGGTGCCGTAGCGTCCGTTGCTGCTAACAAGATGCCCAGTTTGGGACAAAATGCTGTCAACTAGCCGCTAATCGTGAAAACGGGGAGTGAGGCAGTAGGGACAGTCGAGCCAATCTTGCTGAAGCTCAGCGGCGCAGCTAGCACAGGTTAGAGAGGCTTTACGCTTCGACTTAAGTTCTGCTTCTAAGCCTGTGTCAGTAAAGGTCACCCGTTCCACTTCGTCTAAGGTGGTATACCCCTGCCGCACCAAGTCTAAGCTGTAGGAAAGCAGAGTTTGCATACCTTCTTCTACCGCTGCCTCTTTGATCATCTCAGTAGGGGCTCCTTCAGAAATCAGCTTCTGCAACCGTTCGGTAACGCGAAGCACTTCGTATACTCCGACTCGGCCCTTGTAGCCACCACCTTGACACTTGGGGCAAAGGGTATTGTTATCTTTAGCTGCCACAAGTTCTTCTACGGTAAGGGTATTAGCCTTATAGAAGGTGATATCTGATTCAGAGGCAGAGCTCAGACCAAAGTGGGCTAGTTCTTCAGGAGTAGGGCTGTAGGAAATCCGGCAATCAGTACACACTCGCCGTACTAGACGCTGGGCTAGTACCCCAATCAGAGCGCTAGAAACCATGAATGACTCTACTCCCATCTCGTCGAGACGGGCGATCGCCCCAGCAGCGTCATTAGTGTGCAACGTAGTCAGCACCAAGTGCCCCGTCAAGGCGGCTTCAATTGCCGTCTTAGCCGTTTCGCGATCGCGGGTTTCACCCACCAGAATCACATCTGGGTCCTGACGTAAAAAAGCGCGCAGAATTGACGCAAAATCCATGCCCTTTTCGCGAATTACCTGCACCTGGGTTAAACCAGGCAGCGTGTATTCGATCGGGTCTTCGGCAGTGCTGATATTAATGCCAGGGTCGTTCCGCTCTGACAGCACCGAGTAAAGGGTCGTGGTCTTGCCTGAGCCGGTCGGCCCTGTCACCAATAGAAGGCCAAAGGGACGAGAAGCCATCTCCTGCACAATGCGAAGAGAGTCGGGGTCAGTAATTAGCTTATCTAGACCTAGCTGAGTCGCTGAGTTATCTAGAATCCGCAGTACCACCTTCTCGCCGCAACGACTGGGCAGAGTGTTGACTCGAAAGTCAACTTTGCGCCCCTGGAACACTCGCCGAATACGACCATCCTGAGGTGCTCGGCGCTCAGCGATGTCTAGCTCGGCAATGATTTTAAAGCGGGCGGTGACCGCCTGGATAATCTTTTTGGGCATCTTCGGCAGCGCTTCTTTAAGCACCCCATCCTTACGGAAGCGTACCCTCAGATATTCCTCTTGAGGTTCAACGTGGATATCAGAGACGCCCTCTTGTAGAGCTTTGGCTAAGATTTTGTTGACTAGGGCAATGACCGGAGCCGCACCGGCGTCCTTGAGGGCCATGCCCAGGTCAGCTTCTTCGTCGATAACATCTTCTAAACTGCCCGCGCCAAAATCGAGCTCTTCCAGGCTAGTGTTAACGTCAACGGCGGCATCTAGTTCTTCTTTCTTCTGCTTGGCTACTGCATCGTCCAGATAGGTAGACATCAGCCGCTGATAGTCTTCAACGGTAATCACCATGCGCCGAAGAGAGAGGTTTTGAGCCCGCAGAATACGGTTGAGGTCGTCCTGAGCCTCCAAATTCTCTGGATCGACCATGGCAACGAGCACCGAAGGGGTCTCACCTTGATCCTTGGAAAGAGGCACCAAGCGGTGACGTCGGCAGATATCGACCGGCACCAGGGTATCGATTAGCTGCCCAATTTGGGCTGGGGAGATATCGTTAAGCTCGGGATCGAGGGATTCAACCCCGTAAAGAATTTTGAGCTCAAAAAGCTGCTGTTTTTTGTACTGCCGCAGCAGTTCGGGGGAGAGCTGTTGGCCGGTGAGCGACTCAAGCACATCAGTCAGCGACTGCCCACTTTTGCGGCTCTCCGCCAAGGCCTTTTGCATCTGCTCAGAGTCAACATAGCCCGCTTGAATGAGCTTGTTGCCGAAGGGCGAAAAACTCCGCTGAAGTACTAGTGCTCGCCGGGAGGAGGAATTAGTCATACGCTGATGCCAAAGTGCTGGTGTGAAACAGGCTTAAACCCAATTGTATGCAGGCAGTATTCCCTAAACGGGGAGATATACCCCTAAGCTAGCGCGATCGCAAGCCTTACCCGCGTTGACCCCGTAGTGTCGATAATACCCTTATCTAATTTATCTGCACCACGGCAGGCAATGGCTCATCAATCTTTCGGAATAAGGCAGCGCTTCAACCCAGGGCAGTCAAACCCACATTCCGCGATAGAATTGAAAGCAGTGCTAAGGGCAAGTCACTGAGATACACTTGGGCCTAAGCAAAGTTGTTGCATTCACCCGCCGAGTTACATATCAGCATGGTTGACGACATTCACCACACGGCCCACGATCCCGCTTCTGACCCTGAAGCTATTGAAGAGATTCTTGAAGAAGACGCTGTGGATATTGACTTTGACGACGTGGTCGAAGCTGCAGCAGCTACAGTTGAAGCCGCTGCAGCAGCACCGCCTTCTAATGGAGGTAGCGTTGATGCGGGTTTAGTGACCGATCTAGAGCGCCAAGTGGCAGGGCTAAAGGCCCAGCTTGAAGATCGTGCCAATCAATCAATGCGAATTGCAGCCGACTTTGAGAACTACCGCAAACGCACCAGCAAAGAAAAAGACGAGTTAGCCACTCAAATTAAGGGCGACACCGTTATTGAGCTGCTGCCAGTAGTTGACAATTTTGAGCGGGCGCGATCGCAGATCAAGCCCCAGACCGAAGCCGAGATGACTATTCATAAAAGTTATCAGAGCGTTTACAAGCAGCTAGTGGAAACCCTAAAGCGTTTAGGAGTTTCAGCCATGCGTGCCGAAGGGCAAGAGTTTGACCCACTACTGCACGAGGCCGTCATGCGCGAACCAACCGCCGACCATGCTGAGGGGGTGGTAATCGAAGAGTTCGTGCGGGGCTACCAGCTCGGTGATCGGGTGCTGCGCCACGCTATGGTAAAAGTAGCTGCTCCGCCAGAGGATAGCTCTCAAAGCCCAGACATTGAGAGTTCCGGCTCCCTTGAGTAATCTACTAACCGGGTGCTTGCTAATTGTGATGAGTAGGAGAGCCCTATCACTGTGCTCTAGGTTCTACAAACACCCGCATTTGAGCAATGCAGTCAAAAGTTACCGTGGCGAACGATAACTTCTTCGGTGTAAGCGGGCAACCTAATCACAATTAGCTCAGACCGCTACAGGCCTGAGCTAATTTCGAAGGTAAAGCGAACGATTAAGTTGAGCACCGTGGGCTATGGGTAAAGTAATCGGCATTGACCTAGGAACAACGAACAGTTGTGTCGCTGTCCTCGAAGGCGGCAAACCAGCTGTAATTTCCAGCACTGAAGGGGGCCGTACGGTACCCAGCATTGTTGGATTTGGCAAAAACGGCGAGCGGTTAGTAGGCCAGTTGGCAAAACGCCAAGCGGTTACAAACGCAGAGAATACGGTCTACAGCATCAAACGATTCATTGGTCGTCGCTGGGAAGATACCGAGGCGGAGCGCAGCCGCGTACCTTACGTCTGCGTTAGCGGTCGTGACAACACCGTAGACGTGCAGATCCGCGGAAAGGCGTTTACGCCCCAAGAAATTTCCGCAATGATCTTGCAAAAGCTCAAGCAGGATGCCGAGACTTACCTGGGAACTGCAGTAACCCAAGCAGTTATTACCGTACCGGCTTACTTTACCGACGCGCAGCGCCAGGCAACTAAAGACGCCGGCACCATTGCGGGCCTAGAAGTCTTACGCATTATCAATGAGCCCACCGCTGCAGCCCTTTCCTACGGGCTCGACAAGCAGGACCAAGACCAAATTGTATTGGTGTTTGATCTGGGGGGCGGTACCTTTGATGTGTCTATTTTACAGCTAGGCGATGGCGTCTTTGAGGTCAAGGCCACCGCTGGCAACAACCATCTAGGCGGTGACGACTTTGACAACTGCATCGTCGAATGGATGACCGCTGCTTTTCGCGAGCAAGAAGGCATTGATCTATCTGCCGATCGCATGGCGCTACAGCGCATTCGTGAAGCAGCTGAAAAAGCCAAGGTTGAGTTGTCGAGCATGCCTTCGACCTCTATCAACCTCCCCTTTATTACCGCCGACGAGTCTGGGCCAAAGCATCTAGAGATGACGCTAACTCGTGCTCAGTTCGAGCAATTCGCGTCAGAACTGGTGCAGGCCACCCTAGATCCGGTTAAGCAAGCTCTTAAAGATGCAGATTTGAGCCCTGATGCGATCGATCGCATTTTACTAGTAGGCGGATCTACCCGCATTCCGGCCGTGCAGCAGGCAGTTAGCGCCTACTTCAACGGCAAAGCTCCCGATCGCTCTGTGAACCCCGATGAAGCTGTGGCCCTAGGGGCATCAATTCAAGCGGGTGTATTAGGGGGGGAAGTCAAAGATTTACTCCTGCTCGATATCACCCCCCTCTCCCTAGGTATCGAAACCTTGGGAGAAGTATTTACCAAGATCATTGAGCGCAACACCACTATTCCCACTAGCAAGTCCCAAGTATTTTCGACCGCCACCGATGGCCAAACCTCTGTAGAAATTCACGTTCTTCAGGGTGAGCGGGCCATGGCCAAGGACAACAAAAGCCTGGGCAAGTTTGAGCTTACCGGTCTTCCCCCTGCTCCGCGAGGAGTACCGCAAATTGAAGTGTCCTTTGAAATCGACGCCGACGGTATCTTGAAAGTAGCGGCCCTCGACAAGGGTACGGGTCGCGCCCAAAGCATCTGCATCACCAACACGGGTGGTCTAACTGACAGCGAAGTCGATCGCATGCGTCTGGAGGCCGAAACCTATGCCGATGAGGACGGGCGACGACGACAGCTGGCAGAACTGACTAATCGAGCAGACAACCTGTTCTATAGCTACGAAGCCACTCTGCGCGACCATGGCAGCCTGCTAGATGAGGCAACTCGGGCCGATTTGGATGAGAAAGTCAGCCAGCTCCGTGTCGCCACCCACAACCCCAGCATTGATGTCGCTACCTTCCAGGGATGTATTGATGCCCTACAATCGGCCATCTTTGCTGTCGGTACCAACGTTTACCGCGACGTAGACACCGGAGCCGAGGTAGATATGGGCGTTCCAGCAGCAGCCTATGCCGGTGTTGAAGCCGGGAACGACGAGACCTACGATCCTGACTACGACGATGATATGGGGTTAGACGCTACCGTAACCGCCGATTACGAAGCCATAGATTAAGGCTAAGGGGGGCGGGTATTCCCACCTAGCCAAGGTGGGCACTCCTTTTAAAATGGTTTAATGTTGATTGTTGCTGGAGTTGTCTAGGTAGCCCCCTATGGCCCGTGATTTCTATGAGATTCTCGGTATTTCGCGCAACGCCGATCAGGACGATATTAAGCGAGCCTACCGACGCTTAGCCCGCAAATATCACCCCGATGTCAACAAAGATCCTGGGGCTGAAGACACCTTCAAAGAGATCAACCGAGCCTACGAAGTGCTTTCTGAGCCCGAGGTTCGAGCCCGCTACGATCGCTTTGGAGAAGCTGGGCTCGGTGCTGGTGCCGGTGTTGGCGGTTACCAAGACTTTGGCGACATGGGTGGCTTTGCCGACATTTTCGAGAGCTTCTTTAGCGGCTTTTCGGGAGGTGGGGGCCAGAGTACTCGCCGACGAGGGCCGACCCGAGGCGATGATCTCCGCCTTGACCTCAGGCTTGACTTCAAAGAAGCGGTATTTGGCGGCGAGAAAGAAATTAAGATTAGCCACTTGGAAACCTGTGGTACCTGCACAGGCAGCGGTGCTAAGCCGGGGACTCGCCCATCCACCTGTGGCACCTGTAGTGGTACTGGCCAAGTTCGTCGGGCTACTCGCACCCCCTTTGGCAGCTTTACCCAAGTATCGGCCTGTCCGACCTGTAGCGGTACAGGTGAGGTGATTGAAGACCGCTGCGACGTGTGCGGTGGTAGCGGTCAGAACCAGGAAACTAAAAAACTCAAAATTACAGTGCCAGCTGGTGTCGACAACGGTACTCGGCTACGGGTGTCTAATGAAGGGGACGCTGGGTTGCGGGGTGGTCCCGCTGGAGATTTATACGTCTACCTATTTGTAGCCGAAGATGCTGCTTTCAAGCGGGATGGTATCAATATTCTCTCTGATCTCAAAATTAGCTATCTTCAAGCAATCTTGGGCTGCAAGCTGACTATTGACACCGTTGAGGGCCCCGAAGAGCTCGACGTACCGGCGGGTACACAGCCCGGTACAGTCCTTACCCTCGACAATCGTGGTGTGCCTAAGCTGGGCAATCCCGTTAGCCGCGGCGACCACTTGATCACTGTCCAAGTTGATATTCCCACGCGCCTGAAGCCGGAGGAGCGAGAGCTAGTTGAAAAACTGGCGGAAATTCGTGGTGAGAAGGTCAATCGAGGCGGTATTGAGGGCTTCTTAGGAGGGCTGTTTCGCGGATGAGCTACTCTACGGCTGCCGATGAACGTTTAGATCTGCGGGGCACCCCCTGCCCAATCAATTTTGTGCGAACTAAGCTCCGCCTGGAGAAAATGACACCTGGAGCTTTGCTAGAGGTGTGGCTCGATGCTGGGGAACCCGTTGAGCAGGTACCCGATAGTCTCACTATGGAAGGGTACAAAGTAGAGCATTTAGAAGATTGCGCTGATTACTTTGTTGTCTACGTGCGCCGCCCCAGTTAGGTGATGGCGCCTTCTGAGTTTGATAACACAGTACTCGCTGAGCCGAGAGCAGGCCTCTGGGGCTTGGTGGTAGCCATACAAGCCAACTACTATCGGGTGAGATTAGACAAAAACAGTGACCTGCCTAATGATGTGGTCTCAGGTCAAATTTTGCTGTGCACTCGCCGAGCACGACTGAGAAAAACCGGTCAGCAGGTGATGGTGGGTGATCGCGTGCAGCTAGAGGCGATCGACTGGGCCGGAGGAAGAGGCGCGATCGCTGCAGTCGGCCCCCGCCGATCAGTGTTGGATCGACCACCCGTGGCCAATGCTGATCAAATTTTGCTAGTTTTTGCCCTAGCCGAGCCTGATCTTGATCCCCAACAGCTTGGGCGCTTTTTAGTCAAAGCCGAATCGACGGGGGTGCCCGTCCATCTCTGTCTCAACAAGCAGGACCTAGTTAGCACCGCCACCCGTCGCTATTGGCAGGAGCAGCTAGACGCCTGGGGCTACCCAGCTACGATGATCAGTCTTCAAGAGGATGAGACCGTACAAACCCTGCTACCTCAGCTACAGGGTCGCACAACCATCATCTCTGGGCCCTCTGGGGTAGGTAAATCAAGCTTGATTAACTGGCTCATTCCCCAGGCTAGCCTGAGAACAGGGGCGGTGTCTGGCAAGCTGGGGCGGGGCCGACATACCACTCGCCATGTAGAGCTGTTCGAACTGCCGGGGGGCGGCTTTTTAGCAGATACCCCTGGCTTTAACCAACCCGATCTGGCATTGACCCCGCTGGTCCTGGGTCAGTGTTTTCCAGAAATTCGGTCACGTCTAGCCAAGGGTGTTTGCCAATTTAACGATTGTCTACATCAGGACGCGCCGGGCTGCGCTGTCGACCCCCACTGGTCTCGCTATGACTTTTACCTCACCCTGCTGAAAGAAGCCCTTGAGTACCAGGAGGGCCAACAGCAGCAGCGTGACCCTGACGCTCCGCTCAAGCTCAGAATGGGAGAGCAGGGACAGCAGCGCCAAGAGCCCAGGCTCCAGACTAAAAAATATCGTCGCCCATCGCGCCGTCACCAGAAACAAAGGCTTGACTATCTACGCTATGACCTAGATGGGTCTGGCGATAGTCTTGATCCGCAGTCTAGTGACGTTGACTGGCCCGAAGACAATGGCTTGAGCTAGTCAAACTGGGCTTGAATTCGGTGCTGGCTAGGCTGCAATCGTTAGGGTTCTGGCCACTTAGCGCTGATTAATCGCTTGCAGTTAAATGAATAGAGCGCCAGATAATGGTCAGCCCTCAGAGCCTAAGTCTTCTGACCTGCAAAACATGCTGACGCTTTACTTGCCTAAACTATTAAAAATTTGAAACCCTGCCGGATTTTATATTTTCTTTTTTTTTATGGGGTTTTCCCCAGAGTTTTCCCCAGATTTAACGGAGTTTTCCACAGAAATTAACGGCGGAGTAGTCATTAAGACCAAAACTGAAAATCAGGATTCTCCACAGGTACATCAGATCGCTTGTGTGCTGGTAATTACAAATAGCCCAGACGGGGATCGCTGAAACCCTTGAGACCTCGTTGCCAAAACTGGGGGATAGCGGATCGGGGTGTAGTTGGCAAGATTGACATCCCCCTGCCCTCTGGTGACAATGGTGCGACCAGCTTACACAGCGCTTCTGTTCCAGCTTGTCTATGGGCTTTAAGTTCCCTTCCAGCAAGGGATCCAGCCTGTTAAGCAGTTGGTGGGGGCTGTATTTTGCTGTCTAGTTTCAGATTGGGGAAGTGGAAATGAGTGAGCAATCAATGGCGACTATGGCATCGAGAATCAGCCTCAGCGTAGAAGTGCCGGAGGAGTTGTTTGAGGCCATGCGCGACTATGTAGAGACCCACCCATCGTGGAGCCAACACCGGGTGTTCTGCGCGGCGCTGTCACTATTTTTGATGCAGAACGGTATTAGCGATCGCCGTATCAATCGTCTATACCTAGACGCAGTGTTCGACTACGCTGCCTAATTTTGTGGGAAGGTTCTGACACTGAGCCTTCAGATGAATCCAATTAGGTAACGATGGATTAATTGGGGTCTGTAAGTTAATGCCTTGCAATAGCTAGTATCTGGCGATCGCCCAAACCTTGATTTTTGGTTGTTGTAAAAGTTTAAGTACTAATTGGCACCACGCTCAATCAATCGCCAGGCCAAGCTTTGTAGCCCTGGCGAGCTAGCCGAGGCCAAAGCTAACTGATTCGCTGCCAAACCTGGATAGGTGGCCACAATCGCCGAACGCTTCTTTGCCACAATGCTCGGGTGGCAGCTACAAATTTGCGAAAGGGCGCCCCTCTTGGAGCGCCCTTTCGCATTTCGTACAGTCTTGGGGTGACTGAGCTACGAAACCGGCTCTAAACGGACCAAGCGACCGTTGGGGTCGTCGGTCAGGACGTAGAGAAAGCCGTCGGGACCCTGGCGCACATCGCGCACCCGCTGACCAATTGGAATTGAAACCTGATTGACCACGGCACCATTGGCGTCCACCTCGATGCGGCGCACATCTTGGGAGACTAGCCCACCGGCAAACAGCTGCCCTCGCCACTGGGGATAGCGATCGCCCCGATAAACCGCCAGCCCCGAGGGCGCAATCGAGGGCGTCCAGTAGGTGAGAGGATCTACCATATCTGGACGCGATCGCTCGGTGGAAACCGGACCGCCCGAATACTCCTCGCTGTAGGTCACCACTGGCCAGCCGTAATTTTTGCCAGGCTCCAGGCGGTTGAGTTCGTCCCCACCCCGAGAGCCATGCTCTGTAGACCACACCTGGCGGGTTTCAGGGTCAAGGGCTAGGCCCTGAATGTTGCGGTGACCGTAGCTCCAAATCAGCGGATTGGCACCCGAATCATTCACAAAGGGATTGTCGGTAGGAGCCTCACCCTCGTCGGTAAGGCGCACCACTGAGCCCAGTAGAGTTTGGCGGTTTTGAGCCTGGTTACGAATTAGCTCACCATCAAGTCGTAAGGGGGGATTACCACCATCGCCTAGGGCTACCAACAGAGTGCCATCGGGCAGCCACAGCAGGCGTGAGCCAAAATGTTGGCCATCTGATTTATTGCGGTTGTTGGTGAAGATTACCGTCCAGTCGGTGAGGGTGTTGCCCTCTAGCCGCGCTCGGGCCACCTGGGTGCGGTTGGCCTGCTGAGTGCCGTCGGCGTAGGCCAGGTAGATAAAACCGTTGTTTTCAAACTCGGGGTGTAGGGCAATGTCGAGTAGTCCTCCCTGACGAAAGGCCAGTACCTCAGGCACCCCAGCGATGGGGTTAGGGTCTAGGACACCGTTGCTGACCCGGCGCAGACGTCCAGGACGCTCGGTAATTAGCATGTCACCGTCAGGTAACCAGACCATGCTCCAGGGATGCTCTAGACCCTCTACAACCGTGACCGGCTCGACGTTGTTCACCACTACATCGGCAGGCGGCGACTCAGGAGCGGCGGATTCGACCTGGGCGGTATCAGTCGCAGGCAAGACGGTAGGGCTGGGGGCTGAGGCGCAGCTGCCCACGGCAAGCAGAATGAGGCCAGGTACAAGAATAGAAGTAAACCGAGTAGATACCATAAATACCGCAGCGCGTTTGAAACCAGGAGCGATTGCAGTCAGGGCAATCGCACTCCATAAATAATCTCCCTAGGGTCTATAGCCAACGCCATCTACCCACAGACAGAGCTACCAATCTAGGCACGGCCCTTAGCCGTCAGAGCCATTGCCAGCCCAGGGACGCCGCAGGTGCAAAGGCAGGTGGGCGCGGTCGTTCAGCTGGCGCACAAAGGGGCCGTACTCCATCAGCTCCACTAGCGATACGGCGGTGACGGACATGGCCAGGCGATCGCGATATCGCCCGACATCAATCCCTAACAAGGTGCACAACATAATCCGCAGGGTGGCCTTGTGGGACACGATCAGCACATTACCGTCAGGATAGGCCTCTTCAATTTCGGCCAGCACGTCGGAACTGCGGCGGGCTACCTGCATAGCCTTTTCGCCATCGGTGGGCGTATTCCAGGCAGGGTCAGCGAGCCAGCGAATGTAGTCGTCGTGGAATGCAGTATTGACCTCGGCGGGGCCCATACCTTCCCATTGCCCAAAGGACAGTTCCCGCAAATGCTCGCGACGTTGTACCGTCAGCCCCGTGATTTGGCACAGGGGCTGCACGGTGGCGGCAGCATGGCTGAGCGGGCTACAGAAAACCGCTTTCCAGTCGAGGTGGTGGTAGGCCTTGGCAAAATAGTCGGCCATTTGCTGACCCTGGGCCGTCAGCGCTACCCCATCTTGGCTACAGTAGCGACCCGTACGGCAGTACTCGGTTTCAGCATTGCGGAGTAGGTAAAGCCTCAGAGGCATAGGGCACTTGACCTCAGGTGGAGGGTAGCGATCGCAGCTGGTCGCTCAGGTGAGAGCGATCGGCAATGGTGTGAAACAGCGGCCCCCGCGAGCCCAGCTCAACTACGCTCACGGCGGCAACCGGCATATCCATGCGATCGCGGTAGCGGCCCACATCAATACCCAGCAGAGTGCAGAGCATAATGCGAATGGTGGCCTTATGAGACACTAGCAAGATGTGTCCGCTGGGATGGGTGCGCTCAATCTCGTCGAGCACCTGAGCCGAGCGGCGGGCGATATCTACGGCGCGTTCGCCCCCCACCGGCGCATACCAGGCCGGGTCGGTTAACCAAGCCACATACTCGTCGTGGTGATCGCGGTCAACGGCTGTCGGGTGCATGCCTTCCCAGCGACCATACATCACCTCCCGCAGCCCGTCGCGCAGCCGCATCTCTAAGTTCAGCACATCACACAGCGGTCGAGCCGTCTCTACCGCCCGTCGCAGAGGGCTGACGTAGGCGGCGCTCCAGGGCAGATGGGCGTAGGTTTCGGCAAACTCCTGGGCCATAGCCATTCCCTCGGAGGTTAGGCCGGGGTCATTTTCGGGCGTGCCGCAGTAGCCCCCCGTGAGGCTATAGGCCGTTTGGCCGTGCCGTAAAAAATAGAGAAAGACTCCCATCGGTGCCTGGCGGTAAACAATCGCGGTAGTGCCCTGGAACCACCTTCGCCCAGCAAGCCCTAAAACACTCAACCCATGGCAAAGGGCTCATCACCCCTAATCTAACCTACGGGCCGGGCAACCCAAAACAGGTTCAGAATTGTATAAGACCTAGCCAAATCTTGGCCTAGTCCAGATCTCGGCGCCCCTCTAGGGCGCGGGCTAGGGTGACCTCGTCGGCATATTCCAAATCGCCCCCCATGGGTAGACCAAAGGCAATGCGCGTTACCCGAGTAAAGGGCTTTAGCAGCTGCCCCACGTAGAGAGTAGTGGTGTCGCCCTCAATGCTGGGACTAATGGCCATAATCACCTCCTTGGTGCCCTCTTTGCTGACCCGGTGCACCAGGGGACCGATATTCAGCTGTTCAGGGCCAATGCCATCCATTGGCGAGATTAGGCCGCCCAGCACGTGGTAGCGGCCTCGATATTCGCGGGTTTTCTCAATAGCGATGACGTCTCGCGAGTCAGCCACCACGCAAAGGGTCTGAAGGTCGCGGTTGGTAGCCCGGCAGATGTCGCACACCGGCTCAGCTGACAGGTGAAAGCACACCGAGCACTGTCCCACCTGCGCTTTGGCCTCTAGGAGCGCCTGGGCCAAGGCCTGGACTTCGGTTTGGGGGCGCTTAAGAACGTGTAGCGCTAGACGCTGGGCCGACTTGGGGCCAACCCCCGGCAGCCGCTGGAATTCTTCGATCAGTCGAGCCAGGGGACGGGTGTAAATGGGACAAACTCCTAGGGTTGCTCATTATTTAAATTGTACGTGTAAGGCTGTGAATGAAGGTGGGCAATGGCAGATTTGAGCGGCATGTGGCTAGGCACTTACTGGCAGCGGGATACCCCAACCCGCTTTGAGGCCACCCTGGTGCAGGGGGGCAACACCCTGAGCGGCAGCATTCTCGACAGCGGCTATCTAGGCGAAGCCCAACTCAGTGGCACCGTGGTTGGTCGCCGGGTACAGTTTGTTAAACGCTATTTGGGCCGAGGGCAAGCGGCCATTGACTATATAGGCACAGTGTCTGAAGACGGTGACCACATTACCGGGCAGTGGAGTATTGGCGGTTTCGATGCTGGCCCATGGGAGGCCCACCGCAGCGAGGACGACTTGAGCGCTAGCTGGCAGGCGCTTTTACAACAGAATTTGACACCAACCCTCACCTAAAGCACAGAAACCGAGTTTTTGTGCTTTAGGTGGCTTTTTTTGGCTCAAAAAGGGCTTAAGTTTCGTATATCTGGTTGCCCCAGGCAATCTCGATACCGTACTGAGGAGCGGGGATCGATGCATTCTGTCTGGTTGCAGGTGTTAAAGCCCACAGTGGTAGTGGGTATTTTGATGGCCAATGTGGCGCTGCCCAATTTTCCGGTGGCGGCACCTGAGCAAAACTCTCAGGCTACGGTTGCCGTGCCTAAGGCTGATACCTTAGCGGAGCTGTATCGGCTGCGCGATCGCCTGGGGGTTGAACTCAGCCATTACCCCACAATTATGGGAGCGGTTGATCCACCGCCCGCCACTCTTCTAGAGCAACTGGGGGCGATCAACTACCGTCTACGGCAAGAAGAAACAGCCCGGCAGCTTCAGCAGCAAGCCGAGCAGGCTGCCGCCGCCGCGATCGCTCTAGGAGATCCTGCCGCCCTGCCCGCCAAGGAACTAGCCGTCGCCTACAGCCACTGGGACAAAGCCGTAGCGGCGCTGAACCAGATCGCACCCAACACCCTTGGTCAAGCCCAAGCAGCAGCCCAAAAACAGCAGTACGAGCAGCAGCGGGCGATCGCCGCTTACCACTACGACACAGCCCGCTCGACTTCTCTACAACCCATAGTCGAACAGACAGGCCTGGCATCGCGGGTACGTCTGACCGTGTGCTCGCTGCAGCGAGAATGCCGGCGCTGGCAGGGCCATCGTCCGCCAGCTAGCTCTGCTAGCTTGATTAAAGTGCCGGTAGCGATCGCACTCATGACCAAGCTTCACCAAGAGGGCACTGCCCCCAGCACGCCCATTTGGATTAGTCCCAGCAACTGGACCGAGGATGCCGGATCCCTTTGGGTTAGAACCGCCTATCCCCTAGAGCAGGTCATGGCCGACATGATTAGCGCCAGCGGCAATATTGCCACCAACCAGCTGATTGACTACATGGGATGGCATGGCATCAATCACAGTCTGCGTAGCCAGGGATACCAAACCACCCGCGTCACCAAAAAGCTGGTCGGGGAAACAACCTACCCTGCTAACGCCGGCAGCGCCCCCAACGTCATCACCACCGACGAGCTAACTGACATGATGGTGGCTATTTACAACCAGGAGTTTGCGGGAGCCCACTTGATAGAAGCAGCTTTGGCCAATCAGCGCGATCGCAATCTAGGCCACGCGGCCGTGCGTTCCCCCGTCGACTGGCTGGGCGAAAAGACTGGACGTAATTCTAAGGTGCTGGGCACCACTACAGCGGTTAGGGTGAGCGGCCAGCGCTATGTCATCACCGCTACCCTCGACCACAGCGGCAACGACACGGCCATGCAAAGGATTGTTGCCGGGGTCATTCAGCACTTGCTCACCCACAACGGCTTTGAGCATGAGTTAGCCAGGGCTGACGATATGGTTACCGATCGCAGAACCTTTTTGCCTTAAAGGAGCGATCGCCTCTGGCCTCGACATAACGCAGACAATTCAAATGCTCCAACCGCTCTGCGCGGCAGGCAAGCTGCCTCAAACATTTAGCTACCGCTCCAACCAGTCAATTAAGGCTTGGCGCATCGTGTCTACAGGCACGGGGCAGTTCAACCAAATCTCCAGGGCGGCGGCCCCCTGCTGCACCAGCATTTCTAATCCATCTAAGGTGGACAACCCCCGCTGGTTGGCCAGAGCAAGCAAGCGGGTAGGCCTAGGCGTATAGATCAAGTCATAGACTACGGCATGGGACGGAGCTAAAGCCAGAGGCTCTGCGGCCAAGGGCGTTTGCCCAGCGGTTGTGTGCATGCCGAGGGGAGTGGTGTTGACGATTAGATCGGCGGTGGGCAGCAAGGTGGGCAACTCCTCCCAAGCATGAACCGTGAGCGGAGGTTGCAGGGGCGAATTGACCCAGCCCTGCTGAAAGGCAACCAGAGCTTCGGCCCTGCGACCCACCACTTGCACCGCATCGAACCCTAGCTGCGCACAGCCCGCTACTACGGCCCTAGCTGCTCCACCGTTGCCCAAGACCAAGGCCGTGCATCCAGCCCAAGGTCTGAATGCTTTGAGCGGGGCCACAAACCCGGCTACGTCAGTGTTAGTGCCTGCCCAACCCTGCTCGGTGCGCCACACCGTATTCACTGCCCCTACAGCCTGAGCTTCGTCAGTAACCGTTGCCAACAGAGGCAGAATGGCCTGCTTGTGAGGAATGGTGATACTGAACCCCTGCACCCCAGTGGCGGCAAAGCCTGCGATCGCAGCTTCAAGCCCTTCTGCTAGCACTGGAAAGGCCACATAGACGTAGTCGGCCCCGAGTTCTGCCAGCGCAGCATTATGCATTACCGGCGACAGGGAGTGGGTAACCGGATCGCCGATGACGCCAAGGATTTGAGTGGTTCCAGTAATGGGCATGAGAGTGAGGAGATAAGGACGGTGAGGGGATGAGGAGGTGGAACAATTTGGTTTTGTTTAGAAACGCTGAGTTTACTTCCCTATCTTCCTCATCTCCCTTACCCTCATCTCCGTATCTCTCCATCTACTCATCGCTCCACCCTCGATTCAAATAGCTGGACTATTTTGTTCACCACATCTTCGATGGAGAGGCCATCGGTGTTGAGGGCGATCGCATCATCGGCCTGACGCAGGGGCGACACTCGGCGACTGCTGTCCTTGCGATCGCGATCGTCGATGGCTTGCTCCAGGTCGCTAAGGGACACTGCTGGCTGCTCCTGGGCGGCGAGGTCACGCTGGCGGCGGCGAGCCCGTTCACCCACCGACGCGGTGAGAAAAACTTTCAGCTCCGCCTGGGGAAACACTTGGGTGCCAATGTCTCGACCTTCCATGACCACACCGCCGGTAATGCCATACTGCTGCTGCTGGCGCAGGAGAACTTCGCGCACCGTGGGCTGGGCTGACACCGCCGAGACCGCAGCCGTGACGGCCGTGCTGCGAATAGCTTGGGTAACCTCTTGACCGTTGAGCCAGATGCGGCTGGGATAGGCGGCAAAGGCAGAGTCATTACCTGAGGCCTCTAGACGGATTTCACAGTCCTGCACGAGTTCTGCGATCGCAACCTCGTCCTGCACGTCGATGCCGCGCTCCAGGACCAGCCAGGTCACCGCCCGGTACATCGCACCACTGTCGAGGTAAAGCAGGTTTAGCCGTTGGGCCACCTGACGAGCCACCGTTGACTTACCGGCCCCAGCCGGCCCATCGATAGCCACAATCGGCTGGCGATCGCGCAGCAAAATATTATCAATTAGCCTCGTAGCACCCAGGTGAACCGCCACCGCCAGCATCCCCAGCGTCTCCACCCGCTTCAGGGGTTGCAGGGTTTCGGGATGCACCAGTTCTACATATTGGGGATGCAGGGACGGCTCCTGGGCCAGTTCAGCATTCACAGCCGCTATTAGGGCCGAACTCAGACGCTCACCAGCTTGGAAGCACTGCTGGGCTGCCAATAGCCCTCGGTAGATAACTGCCGCCTGCTGACGCTCGACCTCGCTCAAGTAGCTGTTGCGGGAGCTCAAAGCCAAACCGCTCGTCTCGCGCACCGTAGGGCAACCAACCAGTTGGCTAGGCAGGTTAAGGTCGCGGGCCAGGCGCTTGAGGATGGCCAACTGTTGAGCATCTTTATAGCCAAAGTAGGCGCGATCGGGAGCCACCAAACTCAACAACTTAGTTACCACCGTCGCCACCCCCTCAAAATGACCGGGCCGGTGGGGGCCACACAGCACTGCCACCATCGCCTTTGGAGGCATCACCCGAGTCATAGCGTCGGAATGGGGCTGAGCAGCGCCGTAGAAGGCAGTGACAGTGGGCATAAACACCGCATCGACCCCAGCCTGTTCACACAGACGCAGGTCTTGCTCGGGGGTATGGGGGTAACGAGCCAAATCTTCTTGGGGACCAAATTGCAGTGGATTCACAAAAATGCTGACCACAACCACCGAGTTCTCCAACCGAGCCCGTTCAATCAGGCTTAGATGGCCTCGGTGCAGATTACCCATAGTCGGCACCAGCCCTACCGCCACGCCGTCCTCCGCGTTCTGCTGGCGGCGTGCTTGGCTCAGATAGCGTTTTACTCCTTCAACCGTCTTGAGTACTCGCACAATCCCCTACCTTCTACTGCGTGAGTGTGTGACAGCTGAACTTCTGGCCACCTCGCTCCAAAGGTAATACCGTACCAGATTTAAAGTCATGAGCATATCGCCAGTGCCCTGCCTTGCCATGACTTTACTTCAGCTCTTCTGTAGCGCCAAGGCTAGGGCACACCATCAAAAGCCCTCTCCACCAATTCAGCTGGAAAGGGCTAGCTTAAACCCCCAGAGAACCAACCTCCAGAGCAGCAAAGTTGGTCAGATTAACTACTCGTCCGACAATACCTCTAGCTGTACTCGGGCCACTCCACTGGCTCTCAGGCCAATATTGTTAGCCGCCGCGGCTGAGAGGTCAATCACCCGACCATGGCTGAAGGGGCCGCGATCGTTGATGCGCACCACCACAGACTGCCCCGTAGATACATTGGTCACCCGCACTCGAGTGCCGAAGGGCAAAGTGCGGTGGGCAGCCGTCAGGTCGTTTTGGTTAAACACTTCGCCGCTAGCGCTGCGGCGTCCGTGAAACCCAGGCCCATACCAGGAGGCCATGCCGGTGAGGGTAGAGGTTACTATGCCAACTCGGGTGTCGGGAGCCAAAGGTTCGGGTAGACCCTCAACGCTAGCCAGGGGAGGGGCATCGCCCAGCAGCCGCCGCAGTCGATTGGCGATTTGGAGCGCGTCTTCACCAGGGTTGTCGGTGGTATCAGGCAAGATCGTCTCGCCATCAAGGGTGATTAGGGATTCTTCTCCCCAAGCCACCACAAATGACTCATCATCGCTGTCCCAACGGGCCACGATAGCGTCGGCATTGCCGTTAGCGGCCAGTTCCTGTAGCCGAGACACAACTGTCTCGGCTCGGCGCTGGGGCTCTTGAGCATCTGAGGCGACGGCCACGGTACCAAGGCCGGCACTCAGAGTTTCTAGCTCGCCGCCCACTAAGGTGACAACTGGAATCGAGCGAATGTAGACGGTAGCTGCCTGACGGGAGTCTAGGGCGTGGGAAAAGACAGTAACTGTCTCGAGCGTATCGCTGGTGGAGCCAGAGGGCTGAAGCGATAGCGCTGAGTCAGGTTGAGCAGAAACGACTGGGCGGGCCTCGAGGGCGTGGGGGAAGACAGTAGCTGTCTCGAGAATGTCGTCGGTTGAATCAGAGGGTTGAAGTAATAACGCTGACTCAGGTTGGCTAGGCTCAAGAGTTGAAGGGTCAGAGTCCGCTGGCGAACCTGCTTCAGGGGGTTGAGGAAGAACGTCAGCATGATGCTTTGATTCTGGCTCCAGAGAGAGACTGTTATCGCCACTATCCTGAGCTTGAGTGGGCAAGGGTGCTCCAAAGACGGACACAGCGACGGCAACCGTCAGTCCGCCCAATACGCAATGTTTCATTTACACCAAAAGAATTCAGCAGGAAGAGCAAGGGATAGATCCTGATCACGGAAAATGACTCAGAACAGGCAGCACAGGAATTGCCTTAAATCCCACACTCGTTGCAAATTGGTCTTCGGCTTTTTTTGACGAAATGTAACCTAGCACGTTCGGATGACATTGCGAATCCGGGCATCTACCGGCAGGCGTAGCACTTCGTCACAAAATGAAAAAGTAGTTGACCTGCAGTAACTGGCTCAAACCGCCATCGTGTCTGGGCTTGATGGGTCTGAACCCACTTTGGTCAACTTTCAAATTATTTATCTATGGAGTCAATGAGTTATGTAAGATTAATCAATCTATTCATCAATTTGATAGAGTTCCATCAACAAGACGTGAAGTTGCTAGAACTCTCAACGTGCTTTTGGTCACCGAATGCCTCTGATGACGCTGACCTATTAAGGTCAGAATTAATACTTAAACGTCTCGAACAACCGCTCAAAAATAGCAATTTTTGGATCCAAAAAATTAAAGATAAGGGCATTAACTGGGGCGATCGCCGCTGCTAACTCCCTTGCCCATTGACGAAGCTCACCCCCGTTTCTAAGGTAAGAGACTGGCCACACAGGAGATTGACCCATGGACTATCGGGATGCTGGTGTAGATGTAGAGGCAGGGCGTAGCTTTGTGCAGCGCATTCGCACCATGGTAGACAGCACCCGCCGTCCAGAGGTGTTAGGGGGCTTGGGAGGTTTCAGTGGCCTCTGCGAACTGCCTGCTGGCTACCGCGAGCCCGTGCTGGTGTCGGGCACTGATGGAGTAGGCACCAAGCTCAAAATCGCCCAGATCACCCAGCGCCACAGCACCGTCGGTATCGATCTGGTAGCCATGTGCGTCAACGATATCCTCACCAGCGGGGCCGAACCGCTATTTTTTCTCGACTATTTGGCCACGGGCAAGCTTGAGCCCGCCGCCTTGGCGGAGGTAGTAGAGGGCATTGTGGCCGGCTGCCGGATGGCCGGCTGTGCTCTGTTAGGGGGCGAAACTGCTGAGATGCCTGGCTTCTATGGCCCCGGTGAATACGACCTAGCGGGTTTCTGCGTCGGTGTGGTTGAGAAGTCTCAGATTTTGGATGGCAGCCAGGTACAGGTGGGCGATCGCATCATTGGCTTAGCCAGCAGCGGTGTGCACAGCAACGGCTTCAGCCTGGTGCGCAAGGTAGTGGCCGAGGGCCAGCGAACCGACACCACTAATACTGGCTATAGCTGGGACGAAACTGTACCGGTTCTAGGCGATCACAGCCTAGGGGAAGTCTTTCTCACCCCCACGCGCATCTACGTAGAGCCTGTACTCAAGGCTCGCCGGGAAGGGCTCACCATCCACGGCATGGCCCACATTACTGGTGGTGGGCTGCCCGAAAACCTGCCCCGCTGCTTGGGGCCAGAGCAGAGTATTCACATTCAAGAAGGCAGCTGGCCGGTACCCCCAGTGTTTAGCTGGTTAGCCGAGGCAGGGCAGGTACCCGCCGCCGATCTCTACAACACGTTTAATATGGGCCTGGGCTTTGCTCTAGTGGTTCCTCCCCAGGAGAGCGATCGCGCCCTTGCTTGGTTGGCCGAGCACCAGGTCGAGGCCCATTTAGTGGGCGAGGTGACCGCTGGATCGGGTGAAGTCACTGGCCTGCCCGAGTAGCCTCAGCATGGATGGACTGAGCACCACGGCGGCGTCCAGCGCAGCGCTGATCCGAAGCCTTGCTGAAGAACTACCCCGTTCTGGTTCAATAGCCGATACCGTAGAGGGGCAGCATATTTAGGAACATCCGTTGAAATCTTCGACTCTGAACTGGCCACCGGTGGTGCTGAGCTTTCTCGCGATTGTGGGTTTAGCCCTGGTGACCAGCAGTTTTGTAATTATTAACCCAGGCCAAGCCGGGGTGCTGAGTATTCTCGGCAAATCTCAGGATGGGGTACTGCTAGAAGGCATTCATTTGAAGCCACCTCTAGTGTCTACAGTCGATGTGTACGACGTGACAGTGCAAAAGTTTGAGGTGCCAGCCCAAAGCTCTACCAAAGATCTGCAGGATCTTTCCGGCCGCTTTGCCATCAACTTTCGCCTTGACCCTACAGAGGTGGTGAATATTCGTCGCACCCAGGGCACGCTCGAAAACATCGTGTCTAAAATTGTGGCACCCCAGACCCAGGAGTCATTTAAGATCGCTGCTGCCCGCCGCACCGTCGAGGAGGCGATTACCCAACGGGCAGAACTCAAGCAGGACTTTGATGATGCCTTGACCTTTCGCCTCGACAAGTACGGCATTCTAGTGCTGGATACCAGCGTGGTCGATCTGACATTCTCAACCGAGTTTGCTAAGGCCGTCGAAGACAAGCAAATTGCCGAGCAGCGCGCTCGCCGCGCCGTCTACATCGCCCAAGAGGCAGAACAGGAAGCCCAAGCCGAGATCAACCGGGCCAAAGGCCGCGCCGAGGCCCAGCGTCTGATCGCTGAAACCCTAAAGGCCAAGGGTGGTCAGCTCGTTCTGCAAAAGGAGGCGATCGAGGCTTGGAAAGGAGGAGGCGCTCAAGTCCCCCGAGTCTTGGTAATGGGTCAGGGCAGCAACGTACCGCTTCTCTTTGACCTACAGCAGGCCGCCAGGGACGAGGCGGATCAGCCAGGCTAGCCTAAGGCCTCAAAAGTTTGACCCTGCTTGTGCCATTACAACAGCACAAGCAGGGTCAGCCTCTATCAAAGCGAGTTTCTACCAGGCTAGGCTGATAGCTTCAATGGGGGAGTAGGTAATTTCTCGCACCATTCCAGGCTGGCCTAGGGCTTGGGCCTGCTTGTCGTTGTAGCTGACCATCACGGCACCAGCATTGCCCGCTCGCACCGTTAATGCTTGATCTGCGGTCCACAGACGAGTGTCGCCGGGCTGCAAAATACCTTCGAACTCGGTTTTACCGTCGGAGGTGATGCGTAGCCAAGACTGGGCAGTGAGCGTCATTTTGACTTTAATCGGAGCTTTGGGATCCTCAGGCTCGGCAGCGGCGGGGGCAGGAGTATTATTCGGGCCTGGATTAGCTGGCCCCTCGACTCCTTCTAGGGGATTTAAAGGAGGCAGCACCGTGACCTCTGGGGCCGTCTGACGCAGCACGTAGGACAAGCCACTAATAGCCGCCACTAGCAGCACGAAGTATGCCCCATAGAGATGCAAAGGGCGGAGCTGCGCTGCTGGAGTCTCTTTCCAAGAGGTCCGCTGAATGCGGGGTGGAGTAAAAAACTGACTGGCGAGGGTCTCGCCGTCGAGTTGGAGAGCATCACCATAGCGGCGCAGAAGGCCACGGATGTATACCGGTTCGGGCAGCCCGTCCAGATCGCCTTGTTCAATGGCGGTCAATAGGCTAGGACGAATCAAGGTTTTTTCAGCCATGACCTCTAGGCTTTGCCCCTGCTGCTGACGAGCCCATTGCAGCATCGCACCAAGCTCCGAGAGCTGTTCTCGGTAGAGAGCATTAGGGTCAACCAACTCTTTTGTCTTCATACAGGGAAAATCTAGCTCAAGACGGCGAACGCTAACTAATGACGGAGGTAGTTTTCTGAGGAGTTGATTGAACCGATGACTCAGCTAATAATGCCTCAATTTCGGCAGATGATAAAGCCCTGTAAGCCCCCACACCTAGATTACCCAGCGCAACTGAACCTACTGCGGTTCGGTGTAAGTCTATCACCCGATGACCTAGGGCCATGGCAACCCGGCGGATTTGCCGGTTGCGCCCTTCCTGAAGAATAACCTCAAGTTGGGTATGGTTGGGGTTAGTGGCGATCACTCGAACTTGGGCAGGGCGAGTAAGCTGGCGATCGAGCCAGATACCTTGTCGCCAAGCATCGAGGGCTGAGGGAGACAGCTGCCCATCGAGGCGCACCCGATAGGTTTTCGAGACGTCGTGGCGGGGATGTGTAAGCCGAAAGGTGAAGTCACCATCATTGGTAAGCAACAGAGCTCCAGTCGTGTAAGCATCCAGTCGCCCTACGGGGTGAATGCCGATGGTTTGCAACTCAGGGGGTAGAGCGTTGAGCACGGTAGGGCGATCCTGAGGATCGGCACAGGTAGACACCATGCCGAGGGGCTTGTGCAGGAGCAGATAGTGCTGAGTAGGCCGATGATGAGCCTGGAGGGGTTGTTGATTGACTTCTATGCGATCGCAGCTAAGGTCAGCCCGCTGGCCCAAGTAGGCCACGGCTCCGTTGACCTGCACCTGCCCGGCCTCAATCATCTGCTCGGCTTGCCGTCGGGAGGCAACCCCATACTGAGAGAGGATTTTTTGTAACCGTTCTGCCATGACGTGGTAACGCATAAATGGGGTAACCCCGGCAAGGTTTAGTCAACCTGCTTAACAATTATGACAGCAATCCAGAGCATCTGAGTATAAGTTCTTACTAAGATCCCTAAGTAGCGCTGCTTAACTTGGCCAGTGGGCTGGTGGTCAGGGGCGACAAAATGCCTCTCATAACAAGCTATTGGGCTGGGTAGCCGGCAGCCGCAGCCGCAGCCAGCCGCCGCCCAGCTCGGGATGATTAGCGGCGGTAATTGTGCCATTGTGGGCCTCTATAATCTGGCTCACAATGGCTAGGCCCAGCCCTGTACCGCGGCCAATTTCTGGAGTGGTCCCGGTATTTATAGGAACTAGGTCAACCAACGGGTCAGTGCGGGTGCGCGAGGGATCGGCCCGGTAAAAGCGGTCGAAAATATAGGGCAAATCTTTAGCGCTGAAGCCTGGACCCATATCCATCACGTCGAGAATGAGCGTATCTGGCTCTGGGTTTTCGGCATCGTGATCCAACGCTGGGGCAGTTCCCGGTTCTAACAACCGAACATAGACGTTGGCGCGACTGGGACTGTGTTTAATGGCATTGTCAATCAAGTTGAGCAGCACCCGATGGAAAAGCGGCTCATCGAGATTGGTTAGACAGTGGGAAGGGCCGTCGTAAGCTAGTTTAAGCGCTTTAACCTGCGCCAGAGGCTCCAGGCTAACCCAGGCCCGTTGAACCAGCTGGGGCAGATCGACAGGCTTGAGGCTCAGACCCTGAAACTGATCCCCTTGGAGACGGCTGAGATTCAGCAGGTCTTCAACTAAATTGCTGAGGCGAATGGTTTCGTTGACTAAACGGTCAAGCCAGCGGCGTTGGCTCTCATCGACTCGGGGCTGAAGGGTTTCGGCCACCAGGCGAATGGACGTGAGAGGAGTTTTGAGCTCGTGGGCTACATCAGAGGTCCAGCGATCGCGCTGCTGCACCAACAAGGCGGCCTCTTGGCGATTTTCCAGAAATACGCCGACTTCACCTCCATCCAGGGGAATAGCATAGCCCCGCAGAGGAAAGGTAGGCTCTTCTTTAGGATGGAGTGGATCCGGAGAAATCTGATAGAGCATCCATTCGCGCTGACAGCACGCTTGCTTCTCTCGGGTTTCTTCGATCAGCGCATCGAGTTCGTAGGAGCGGGCCACCTCTAGCAGCAGACGGCGGCGCTGCACCGACCCTGTCAGGGGCTGATTCATCTTGAGCAGGCGGTTGGCCTGGTCGTTACACCAGATCAGCTGGTTTTCTTCATCGACCTGTAGATAGCCGATGGGAGCGGTCTGTAAAATGAGCTCTAGGGTGTCGCGGCTGGTGCCTAGCGATCGCAGCTGCCGCTGCTGCTGAGGCTGGGTTTTCACCAACTGCTCAACTTGTCCTAAAGCTGTGGGCCAATCGGTGGCTTGCAGAGTTGTGATCAAGCGTCGCTCACGGCGCCGCTGGTGCCGCTGCTGCCAAAATAGCAGTAGCGCTCCCGTAGCTAGCCCCAGCAGATATGCAAAAATAACCAAGCTTTTCCCTGGCCGCAGCGATCACGTCTTGTCCAAGCCTATCGCACAAAAAAGCACCCCCACAGAGGTGCCTTAGTGAAATGACGACTCAGGTAGTCTCCTGCCCTAAAAATAGTCAACGGCGGCCCTAGTCTTACAACCAGAACCACCGCTTAGCCTAACCGGGCAAACTTGGTCTATCGAACAGTGGCCCCACGATACTTAAGGCCCTGAGGATGAGCGGCCTGAGCCTGGGGTGCTACATGGCGGGTAGCAACAGCGCCGCGGTAGCGACCAATAACTTCTTCAGAGACATTAACTTGGGCATTAGCCGGTTCGTAATCAACGCCGCGATATTTCAAGGACATCTTTCGCCTCTCCTTAAGTGAATGAAGGTGTATAAACAGAGGCGCGTTCCTTCGAGCTGGAGCTCTACTTCCGTCTCTCACAGAGAGATGAACGATTTGTTTCTGTATTCATTGTTACCGTTTTACCTATAAATGTCAAGTCCTTTTTGCTCTCACAGCTCTGGGTTTCACAGTTAGAACTAAGGCACGAGCGGTGCTCCGCAGTCCGGATGCTAAAGCTATGTGAGCAGCTCTAAATTCTTTCTTTAATCTCCAAAAACTATGCACGGCCCCATTCCTCCCCACCGCTACTTTGCCTACCTTACCTGGACTGACATTGAGGCAATGCCCGATCGCGCCAATGCGGTGATTGTGCAGCCCATGGGAGCGATCGAGCAGCATGGTCCCCACCTACCCCTCGCCGTAGACAGCGCCATCTGCACGACCGTGCTCGGTAACGCCCTGGCTCAGCTAGATGACGCCGTACCGGTCTACAGCCTGCCTCCCCTGTACTACGGCAAATCTAACGAGCACTGGCATTTTCCAGGCACGATTACCCTCTCGGCTGAAACCCTGCTGAAGGTCATCTACGACGTCGCCGAAAGTATCTACCGAGCTGGATTTCGCAAGCTGGTGCTGCTCAATGCCCACGGCGGCCAACCCCAGGTGCTAGAAATTGCCGCGCGAGATCTGCATCAGGTCCACGATGATTTGCTGGTATTTCCTTTATTTGTGTGGGCGGTACCCAACTGCGCTGGCGATTTGCTGACGCCCAAAGAGATGGAGCTGGGCATTCACGCTGGGGATGCCGAAACCAGCCTCATGCTGACGATTATGCCTGAGCAAGTGCGCATGGCTGAGGCCAAAGCCGAGTTTCCCCAAAATTTGCCGACAGACAGCTGGCTCACTATGGAGGGAGCGTTGCCCTTTGCCTGGGTAACCCGCGATCTCAGCGCCAGCGGGGTTTTGGGAGACCCAACTATAGCCACT
The DNA here is from genome assembly GCF_039962255.1 of Leptolyngbya subtilissima AS-A7. NCBI lineage: Bacteria > Bacillati > Cyanobacteriota > Cyanophyceae > Leptolyngbyales > Leptolyngbyaceae > Leptolyngbya > Leptolyngbya subtilissima. The sequence continues at coordinate 363,228 of NZ_JAMPKY010000002.1, forward strand.
GGGGAAAAAGGGGAACAGCTCCTCACCTCTCTTGCTACGAGTTGGGCGACCGCACTAGAAGATATTTATCGATTTCGCCAGCCCCACACTGACTCGGCCTACTTGCTTTAGAGGTCTAGAGACAGGCCCATGCGATCGCCCCTTAAAGCTCAGCCGATTTAATCTGTTGGTCTCTGGGCCAAAATGATTTGCTGAAGGCTGTGTGGCGCGATCGCCGGATTGCGTCCCGAGTTTGCTATACTCGAAAACTGATAAGGCGGCGACATAGCCAAGTGGTAAGGCAGAGGTCTGCAAAACCTCCACCCCCGGTTCGAATCCGGGTGTCGCCTTAGTTTACTGCGCTCATTTTTGAGCTAGAAGCACCGTAGACAGGGCATTGTAGCTCTGTTACGGTTTATGTATTGTTGCTAGTTGTAGCTAGTTGTTGTCCATTGAGCCTTTGTATATAGGCAAAATCTAGGCATGGATTTTGCAGAGCGGCTGAACCGTGCGAACGGTCGCCTTAAGGCGGCTAGGATTCGTGTACGGCTGCAAGTGCTCAATCAGAAGCTTTATGTCAGGGGCACGTTTCCCCCTGCCCCTGGCAGCACGAAAGATTCGCCACATCAGCAGCGGATCGCCCTGGGGCTACCGGCAAACCCTAGGGGCCTAGCTCTGGCCGAGGAACAGGCGAAGGGGATAGGGGTAGCCCTAGAGGCTGGCCGGTTCAATTGGGAGCATTACCGGGGCGACCGGGCCGAGACGGTAGGAGATTGGGTAGAGCGGTTTAAGCGTCGGTGGAAGGGTGCCGCTATCACCTGGAAAACCGATTACCAGCAGCCCTTTAATAAACTGCCCATGGATGCGCCGTTGACGGCCGTCCTGCTGGAGCAGACCGCCGAGAAACGAACGGAGGAGGATTCGCGGTCGCGGCTGCGGGCCTGCAATGCTTACCGCCAGCTGGCAGAGTTCGCGGGCCTGCCGGTGGATGGTTTTGCCCAGCTCAAGGGCAGCTATAGCGCCGCGGCGGTTGACCCACGATCGTTGCCGACCGACACGGCGATCGCCCGCTGGCGAGACACCATCACTGATCCGGGGTGGCGGTGGCTATTTGGGATGCTGGCGGCTTATGGGTTACGGCCTCATGAGGTGTATTCCATCGACCTGGCCGACTTCCCCACCGTGAGGGTGCATGAGGACACCAAAACCGGCTCGCGGTTTGTATGGCCACTTTACCCAGAGTGGTCAACCAACTGGGAACTAAACGTGGTGACCATGCCGCCGCTCGAAAATATTGCCGGATGCAGCAACGGTCAACTGGGGACCAAAACGGCGAAGGCCTTTAACCGCTTAGGTTTTTGCCATGCCTATGACCTGCGCCACAGCTTTGCTCGCCGTTGTCTTGAGTTTGGTTACTCACCGGAATTTGGGGCCAAGCTGATGGGCCATAGCCCAGAGACACACTGCAAGGTCTACCGGCGATGGATTGATGAGGGCACCTATTGGGCCATCTACCAGGCAGGTGTTAGTCGGGCCGAGCGGCCTAAGCCACCAGCTTGATAAAAGAAGGTTTTCTGGGTCAGTCTTGGTCAGCACAAGTTACTGGCAAGAAAGCCAAAATAAGTTCCTTGTTAGCAACGAATCCTTTTGGTGTCTTTCGAACCAAGTTCATCTTCATCAACTCATTTAAATCTCTGGTTAATGTTTTGGTGGTTTTGGTAGCATACATCTCAGCCAGCTTTGGAGTTGCTTGAGTAATTTTATTTTTAAGCAACGGCTTATCACTATGAAAAGACATTTCTAAAACAAGATTTCTCCTTCTAATATCCGACTGAGTATCTTTGTCAGCAAACAAGTCGTAAACCAAATCACTCCAAGCAATAATAAGCTGCTGAGCCCGAATCAAATCTATTTGCTCATCAAGCTTCTCCAAAAAGCCTTGAATAGCATACTTAACAAATTCTAGACATTCGCCCGTCTTGCTAGCATAGTCAAGTTGACGATAGTAGTTCTCTCTTGTGAAATTATAGTAATTACTAAGCAAGTGAGATACAGGCATTGGCAAACCGGCTTCAAGCAAGGTTTTAAGCTCAATAAGCCTTGCCGTCCTTCCATTTCCATCATCAAAAGGGTGTATCCAGACAAAGTACAAATGAGACAAAATTGCCTTTAAAATTGCAATTGATGTCTTGTCTAAATCCAAGCCTTTCTCAAAGTTGTTGTACCAATCACAAAACCTATTTAAAAGCTCATAACAATATTCAGCTTTGGGAGCTAGATATCGACCCACACCCACACTGCCCAACCGAATTTTTCCACTAATTTTTTCTTCGCCTAAAGGCAAATCTTTTAGGATTTTATAATTAAAGGATTCAATTAATCCTATGCTCAATTGAGGATCTTCGCATTGAGCTACACTTGAAACAATGTCGTTACAAGCATCAAGAACATTTTCAACTTCCTGCGCCAAATATTGTTGTGAGGACGGGAGTTTTAGGTCATGATGTAAGATGGCTTTAACTTGTTCTTCTGTTAAACTATTGCCTTCTATCGCAATAGTTGCTTGAACACCTTTAGCAAGGTAGAGTTCATGCAATATTTCAGCTACACTCGGCTTAAGAGGAACTCCAGAGATGTAATCACATTTAGATGACGCTTGGCCTAGTGATATCCAAAGACTTATAGGCGCTTCTTTCAGGTTTGGCTTGAAGTCAATCCATGGATGTGTAGCAGCTATAACCATCTTGTCCTCCCATGATTGTCCTACCACTCGTCTTACTACTTGTCCAGCTTAATCCCTTGTAGTACAAGGGCTAAGCCTGATTTTATTCTAAATCTTGTCCACAGCTTATGGCCTCACTCAAAAGGAAACATTGGCTGCTGGTGGAGCGGAGCGCCCGGCCTCAAGCGCCGGTCTGAGTCTCTACCTGGCTTTGCCACTTTTCCAGGCGATCGCCGTGCCAAAGGTAGGTGAGCCGTTGCGCGGTGGGGTTTTTCACTTTCCAGTGCTCGCCTTTCTTTAAATCGCCATTTTGGCGAGCATTAGCCAGCACCCACCGGCTGATGCCCAGGCGCTGACAGGCGGCGGCGGTGCTGAGCCATGGGGATGGTTTAGTCATCGACTTTCACCCCCCATTCTTCTACTAAGCGGGTGAGCAGGTAGACCCAATCAGTTTCGGTGAGGCCATCGAAAACGCGATCGCAGTATTCCTCTATCGACGCTTCGACATTTGGGGGCAGCTCGGGGGGCGGCTTGAGGAATAGGCGATAGGTGCCGTCGCGGCTCTCACTTGTGAGCATGGAAGGGCCTAGGAGGTTTTGTACGTTATTTTTTACGTCCTCCACGGGTTTAGAGCCGTCGAGCTGGCGAGCTAGGGCCATGCAGGCGGGGATAGCGTGTTTGGGCAGCCGCACGGAGTCGGTGGGGTTGTTCCACTTTGGGGGTCTAGGCATCGTCAAGGGCCTCCCACTTGATGAGCACGCCTTTAAAGTGTTCTGAAGCAGGGCAAAAGAACCAGAGGAACTCTGGAATATCGCCAAAGCCATCGTCTTGGACCAGCTGCTGCACCTGGTCGACGTCGTTCAGAAGCTCACCGTCGAGGTAGACGCGACCATCAGGCCGGATTTCTATTGCCCAGGTGTTTGAACATTTGACCAGAGCCAGCAGACGGCAAGATTTAGTTCTCATGCCGGTATAGAGCTGAAGGGTGTCACCAGGCCTCGCGTGGCGGCGTTTCCCCGTGCGGCGTATGGTTTGGGTCTTTTCGCCCCGCTCTACGGGGCCAGCAAATTGAGGTTTGAAGTTATAGGCAACCATGGCGCTGCTCCCTCTGTATGGCTCCGAGATCGCCAATTAGCTTCACCAGGCCGCGGCGGTCGAGGGTTTTGGAGTCTTCGCCGCACAGTGACGTTAAATCAGCCCAGGTGTAGCTCAGTGAATGCCGGAGGGAATCGACCTGGGCAATGAGATCGCCTAGATTGTCGCCACCGGTAGCTGGGGTGGCAGCAGGTGCAGCTGCGGGGCCGCGATATTGGGCAAGGATGGGGCGCTCACGCATGGCAGTCACCTACCGCGCCGGGCTTCCAGTCTAGGGAGGGTAACCAGCCTGTGGATATCCCTTCCCTCCCCTCGCGCTCCCCTCCCTTCCCTTGGGGAGGTTTAAATTTTGAAAGCGGGTTTTCAGCAATACACGCTTCATTTTCCCCCCCATTGCGTGTAATAGGCCCATTACCAACGCTTTCGAGGCTTGCTAGGATCGCAGCTCTGACCTGCTCTTGGGTGGCTGAAACGCTTGGTATAGCGTCTATTACAGGCATTGCAGGCTGCGATCGCTCTGGGTGCCATAGATCGGCGTTCTTATAGAGGGTCTGGGAAGAGGTTTGGGCGGCTTTGGCGAGGTGTTTGACTAGCCACGAGACGGTAAGCCCGACCAGTTCGCCAAGCTCGCGCACGGCGGCGGCGATGCGATCGCGGGCATCTTCTGCGCGGGCTTTGTTGACCCCTGTGCGGGTTCGGTCTCGGAGGGGCGTGCTACCCAAGGGCCAGTAATAATTGCTGGCGCTGGCGGCCCAGGAAATGGCTTTGCGGTGGATTTGGTGTTGGTGTTGGCACCATTGCTCAAAGCCGGGGCAGCTGGTGGCTGTGGTTTCAATGTATTCCACCAGTTCGGTAACGCCTAGGCCTTTAAAGACTCTGCCGTAGGTGGCGATCTCTTTGAGCAGCATGTTGGTCTGGCCGTGATCGGTCCAGCCTTCGGCAATCATGGCTTCTAGGTCGTTCTTCCAGTCTTCGACGGGGCCGCTGGCTTTGGTGCGGTAGCGGTGGCGGCGGTTGGCCCTGGCGACGGCGATCGCTTCGCTGATGGTCTCAGCGTCGTTCTGCAGGACGGCGTTATCCCACTGGGCGAGGAAGAGGGCGAGGTCATAGGCCCCGCTGATGGGGTTTAAGTCTTCGTCGAGGACGCAGGCCCCGGTCATGGGTTGAAGGGGCAGTCTATGGCCGTTGTATTCGGTAAACTGCTTTTTCCAGAAGTTGCCCCAAGATTTCACGTTGGGGAAACATTCGAGCTGGCCAGGGGCGATTTGCAGTCCCTGGGCTTCTAAACACTGCTGAAGTGCGCAGGCCACCGAGAATGTGGGGTAGTGCTGAGGGAGGGGGCAGTAGATGTGGATGCCGCCGCTCCAACTGCTGCGGAGAATGATGACTCTTACGATGCCGATAGTCTCAAGGGCGGCAAGAATATCGTCGATGCGCTCTAAATAGGCGCTGGTGGCATCGATGTCGATCAGGCCGTAGCCGGTGGAGCTGCCGAAACGAACGCCGACGACTCGCTTGGGGTCTTGCCAGGCTGACCAGAGCACTCGGGGCTTGATGCGATATTTGCTGTTGGTCTTCCAGGCGGTGCTGAGGTGGTGCTGCTCTAGGGGGGCTTCTAGCCACTTCCAGCCGTAGCCAAAGATTTGGGTGAGCTTGGCCCCGTGGGGGTGCGAGGGGTAGAGAGCTTGTTTCATGTTTAATATTGATTAAGTCGAATTGAATCTGTTGAGCAAAAACGGCGATCGCCTAGTTGGGGGCGATCGCCGTTTTTTTAGTGCCTATGCGGATGTGGCCAGGTAGAAACTTTGGCTTTCATGGAGAAGAGTCCACTGTTGGGATAATTGGGTTTCACTCAGCGGCCAAGCCGGCAAGCAATTCCGCTGAGCGAATGTTCACCATGCCCGATTGGACATGTTATGCTTAGCGTAGCATGGCCAAGCGGGCATGATCCGCCCTGGTCATGAAATGTCTCAAGAAAGAGCCGTGAAGGTGATTGAAAGAATCAGAGAGTTAGGTCTCACGAACAAAGCGGTTGCTGACGCCGTAGGTGTTGGCGAGCGCTCGGTTTATCGCTGGTTCAGCTATGAGAGAGAGCCCAGACTGAATTTCCATCAGGTCGCGGCTCTCTGCACAGTGCTCAATTGGAGTGTGCAGCAGCTTGCTGAGGCATACCATCCACCAGAAGCCAATGAAAAAGGGGCCGCCCTCGAAAGCTAGCCCCCTCTGTTCACTGTCCATCTAAAACAGGAACCACCCAATTATGAATGATGCGATCGCCCCTGGCTCGGGGGCTACTTTTTCATGCCCAGACAACGGAGAACAGCCCACCTTCTACGGTGCCACCCGCCTGGCCTTCCTTCGCGACATGGAAAACACCTGCTCTGAAATGGTGAGCGTAGCCACCAACTACCAAGAGCGAGACCCTAGAACCGTTCTGGCAGGAAGAATAGAGGCCCAAACCGCCAGCGGCTATCTACTTGCTGTTCGCATCTCCCACGACACGCCGCCAGAGATATTAGCCGCAGCTGCTGACCTCTATGAAGCGATCCAGCAGCACTACCGCCAATCAATCGGCGAATCTGACTGCCCTTTTTAGGGATTCAAAATTGTTAAGCCCAGGGGCAGTCGTCAAACAAGACCCCTGGGATGCCCTGCACGGACATAACCATTATGACCACCCGAGACCGCTTTACAACCGCTTCCGCAGCTCCTGAAAATGCCACCGCTAACTATCGCGACCTTCACGCCGTAGATGAGGTGGGCGAGAAAATCTATCGAGAGAACAGAGACTCCGGGCGGCTAACGGCCCACATGCAGGCCATTCGCCTCATTAGCTCTGTTCAATAACCGTCGCTGAGCCCGCGCCCCCATTCTCCTTGGGGGGCGCTTTTTGTCGTTTAAAGAAGGACAAACCTCTTATGACCACAGACCCGAACGAGCTGATCGTTGGATATGGCGAGGCAGACGGCCTTACCAAACGCGAATACTTTGCAGCCCTGGCCATGCAGGGGCTCTTAGCGTCTGAGCGGGTTGGCGAGCCTGGCTCCGTTAGGCATCCCGGTAATGTCGCTGACCTTGCAGTAGATCAGGCCGATGAACTGATCGCATCTCTGAACAGTCCGTACAAGGGGAATAAGGCCGATGGCTAACCCTCGAAGTCAAGCTCAACAAAAAATCCTCAAGCAAATTGAGGCCCAGGGCCACTACAAAACCACATCAGACCGCAGCGCCAAAGTAGCTCGCTCGCTCTCCAATCAGGGAGTGCAGCACATTTTTAGCTGCGAACTAGATGAGGCCCCAGGCAAGACCACCCACCGCTTTGCAAAACGCCAGCATTGCCGCTAGTTCTGCCCAGGGCCTGGCCCAAAGTCATCACACAAAGGACACCCCCACATTATGAAACCGATTCACGGGGCATTCGCCCTAGCCATCATTGGTACCTCAATACCCAGCGTTAGCAACCTTGGCGACTTCGCCTCGAAAGTCACCACCGCCCGCGCCGAAGCCAGTCGTATCGGCGATGACATGACCGAGCTCACGCTGAGCCAGCAGGAGCAGGCGCAAAAAAACGAGGTGGCGATCGCCCGCTATCAAACCGGCTGCATTCCAGTGGTGAGTGTTGACCAGCTGCGCTATGTCTCGCTGGTGCTCAACCTGCCAGTCATCGACAGCGCTTCTAATCAACCCATTCCGGTGGGTTCTGTCGTCTGCGATGCCCACGGCAACACCGGCGTCATTACCGACGACGACAGCGACCCCAACACCCCAGGCGTCACCCAAAAGATGGCCTTTACCGGCAACAAATCCTTAGTCGACTCACGGATGAGCCACTACCAGGGGGCCGCCTACTACATGCCCTCAAACTAAGCCGAGCAAACCTCATGACCTCTAAAACCGCTGACCGTTTGTTTAACCTGAGCGCCCACGTTGAGCGCATCGTTCACCTGGGCTACATGGCCTCCGACAGCACTTCCGAGGCGCTGAGGGATTTCTTGGAAGAGATCGACCACCAAGAGTTAGGGCGGCTCTTGAGCCTGAGCGACGAAGAGCAAGATTCGCTGAGCGAGATTCTGTCTCACGGCGATCTGTTAGAAATTGTCACCGAGCTTGGCAAGAGTGGCTTTTTGCTCGAAGTGCAGGGCCGCATCTACCGCCAAGTATCGCCAGGCCACTACACCGGCACCTGCTCGTCGGCGGTGGCGTATGCCTACGCCCCCAAGGCCACCGACATCGATGCAGCCATCAACAAGGCCCTCGACCACCTTGAACCGCGCCTGAGGGAGCCTGCCGAGAGCGTCGCGGAATGAGCGACCTTGACGCTCGGCTCCGCCGCATCCGCCTAAGTCCCAGCAAACCTTTAGAAGAGACTTGAACCCATGACTACCTATTACGGAAAAAAACGCTCAACTCGCTCCCCCAACTCAGGAGCCAAGACGGCCCGGCAGCTGCTCTACTGGCTCGCCATCTGCGTGGCCTGCGTCGTGGCAGCTGCAAACATGCTGCCCTACTGCAAAGCGGTGTCTCTAGCCCTGATTAACATCTTTGACCTGCAAGGCCTGGTGGGCTTCTTTGGCAATCGTGCCCTGGCCCTCATTTCAATCCCCGTTGGGGTCGTGCTGTGGGCCTTCATCCAGTCGGCAGAGACCTACCCCATTCTGCTCAAGCACGACCGCAAGCTGATGCGCCTGATCGCCCTCGAAGCCGACTCAGCCGAGCAACTCCAGGTGAATGAAGACGACGATCCCGCCCTGGTGCGCCTGAAGGAGTGGTACAACCGTTTCCCCCTGCTCAGCATTCGCACTGCTAACCGGGCCAGCCTCTGCGCCTACATCGTCGATACCTTCCTCTGCTTAACCGTCTTCCCCCCCGTCGATGGCGGGTTTGGGCAGCTGGTGTTCGTCATCTTCACCGGCCAGTGGGGCCTCATCAACTGGGGCAGTGTCGGGCTGATCGTTACCATGCTGTTCTGCTTTGAACTGATGGTCCGCTTCATCCTGTTTCTCGGCGTGCAGTGGCACTACATGAAGCGCGCCCACGGCTAGACAACACGGCAACCGGGGGCAACGATGCCCCCTTACTTTTTGGTGAAACCATGAGCAATTTAGTAGTCAAATCTCACCCCCTCTGGATTGATACCGCCGAGGATGCCGCCGAGGGCATGCACAACCCCAAACTCTATATCGGGGGCGGCCTGGCCGGTGGTCTCGTGCTCGGTAGCCTGCTGAACCCCCTCTCTGGCGTCGCGGCTCTAGCCTATGGCCTCTACCTAGCCTGGGATGCCAACGAGCGCAACAGTGACCAGATCGAGGCCGTCAGCGATGGGCTCATCGCTCACCTGCTCGACAAAAAGCAGCTGCGCAAATATCAAGCCGATGTCGGGGCCGACCAGGTGCAGGCCGAGCTAACCCAGGCGATCGCCCGCGACCTGCGCCTGTCAGACGATGCCGAAACGCTGGCCAAGTCGTTGGGCCTGCTGGGCAAACCCAAGGCACTGCCCCAACTGCCCCCAAAGCCCTCAGAGGCAGCAACACCTAGCCCCTCGGCTGATGCTGCCCCGGTGCCCCTCGCCCCCATCAAACTAGATCCAGACTGCCCCCACTTCCTGCTGCTGGCGGGTAGCCGGGAGGGCAAAAGCAACGCCCTGCGCTGCCTGCTCGATGGCCACGCTCGCGTCAACTACGTCAGCACTAAGGCCACCGACCAGGTGCCAGCCCACTGGGATGGCTACGTTCTCTGGGGCAAGCCGGAGGAGAAGGGTAAGCAGCTGCAATGGTTGCTCGCCCACTGGGGGGCAAAGCTGGCCGCCCATGCCGAGGGCACCGATACTGAGCCCGAGTGGTTTGTCTTTGATGAGGCGATTCAAATTCGGACCTACGCCAAGCGCTCAAAGGTGAAAGGCCTGGCTGATGCCCTCGCTGGGCTACAGGTTGAAATTGCGACCCAGGGGGCGGCGATCGCAGCCTATGGGGTGCTGCTGGCCCAGACCAAGAACGCGGGGCCGTTGGGTATCGACCTCGACCTGTTGCAGCAAAATTTCAGGATGGTGCTGCCGCTGAAAAGTAAGCGACGATTGGCCCTTTCCGTGATTGAAAAGATGGGCGGTCTAAAGCTCACTACTGAGCAACGGGAAGACATTCTCAGCCACCCTAACCGCTACCTCCAACTGTGGTTGGGAGAGGATGAAGACATCTACCACGATGTCTTGCCCGAGTTCAAAGGGGAGTTAAAGCCGCTGGTTAAATGCCCCACAGAGGATGAGATTAATCGCCCCAAACCTGCTACTACAGTCATCAACCCAGGCGACGATAAGCAGCTAAATCTTGAGGCGATCGAGGGGATTATTTTTGAGGTTTTAGCCGCGGCCTCTGAGCCGCTGAAAGCGCACGAAATAAAATCAAAACGGCAAAAGCTAAAAGACCTAGAGGGGGGATTATTTAAAGCGGTTCTGGCGGGCCTAGTTAGGCTCAGCCGGATTCACCAGACGCAGGATGAACCACCCCGCTATACCCTACCCCCCGACTCGTCCCCCACCGGATGAGAAAAACCATCCGGTGGCATCCGGTCTATATCTGGCAGGGCATCCGGCCATCTGGTGAGCCTCATCCGGCCATCCTGTAGGACGCCTCACCGGATGCCGCAGGATACCTGCCAGATGGAATGAAATATTGCCTTAAAATCAATTCACCACACCACACCTCTAGTTACGGCTGGGGTGTTTTTTATTGTCTATCGGCGGTCTCGAATAATGTCTTCGATCGTCTTCTCAACGCACCAATTCAACGGGCGGCTCAGGTTGCGCTTCATAGTAGCCTCCAACAATCTCGAAGCCACTTCATGACTGTGGGTATACGCCGTTACTTGGCTAATAGCATGTTTGACGGCGTGCTCAACTTCTTGGTTGTTTGCGTAAACCATCTGAGCCGATCGCCGAGTCCGCTTTCGGTTGCCTCCACGGCTAAAAAACGGGTGTTTTTTTAGCCCTAGACGGTGCTGTTGGTCATGCCAAGCCCAGTAGAGCAAAAAAGCTGCAATAGCATAGGCCACCAGATAAATTGGATCGCCATAGCCTGTAGTGGGAGGGGGATAAGAGGTCATCTGGGATAGAAGCAGCTAGCTAATTTAAACTTCCCAAAAGACTGCTCTAATTCCGTACAAAACTATTTGGTTAGCCAATCCATCATCAATATGAAGAACGCCACCCCAGCACCAGCCACAATCAGCCGGTAGATCTTTCCCGCAGTGGTCTGCCCAGAAATGACCCATTGGGTGCCCAGGTACAAACTATCCCAAGGGGTTTTGCTCGATGGGGGCGTTGCTGGTTCTAACGTTGGCAGCGGTGGCACTGTTGGGAGCGTCGCCAGAGGCGTAGTGCTAGAGATCGTCACCGGTCCCGAATCCTCATTTCTAATCGTGTCGTCCTCATCCTCCACCACCTGAATTTTGCCCTTAGCAGCCAGGTCGATGCGGTCCCTCAGCTTCAGCTCCACTACCTGGCCAGAGATCATCTTCACCCCGTTGTGAAACGTGCCGTTAGTGCTTTCTAGATCAGCAAGGGTCCATCGGTCTCTGAGGTAGCTATAGGCAATCACCGCATGCTTCAAACTCACCTCTTTAATCCTGATGGTGAGATTGCAGTCTGGGGCACGCCCCAGCACCCACTCTCCCCTAGCCGTTGAGGGGGCCTCTAGGGCATAAACCGTCCCAGCCCAAGCGGGATCGCCAAAGTCGTCGGGAAAGAACAGCGTCAGTTTAGGCACCGGAGGCTCGGCCATGGCATTAAGTTATAGGGATGTTTCTTCGTGCTCCGTAAGCGTGAAACCCGTCTCCGGGTGGTAGATGCTAGCCAGCCTAGATGTCCAGGGGTTGCGGGGCAGGGAAGTCAGCAGCGGGTTTTAGGGTGATTGGCAGCTGGGCGAGGAGGCCCACGATCGCATGGTAGGTATCGCTGACCTCTATGCAGTCGGTCAGCAGGGCCGCCGGTAGCCACATCGCCCCGTCAGCATCGGCCCGGGCATTGACCTGGGTACGTCTGGGCAGTAGCAGCCTCTGGGCCAGGGCGAGCTGCTCGGTGGTGACGGGGAGATACCGATCTTGCAGGAGTTCCCGCTGTTCAGGGGTGAACTCGCCATCAGGGCGGAGGGTGTCGCGCAGCAGCGATCGCTGGCTTGGGTTGAGCTGCATCCAAGCTAAAGGAGCAGAGTCGAGCAGTTCCTTTAAGGCGAGCTGGTCGGGGGTCATGGTGTCACTCCCAGGTCAGTCATGAGGGTGTTGCAGGCGGTTCTAAAAGCGCCGGGGTTTGGTAGCGCATCACCAAACCCGCCTAACGATAATCGTCTGTTCGTTATATCGGTTGGGCTGCCGCTACTATTTCGGGTGAACATAAGCACATCTAGAAGTAGCGGAACCTGAGAAACAACGGCAGCATTGCCAGATCTACTTCCTGCTATGTAAAAGAATTCGGATCCTTGCGTCCTCTGGCAGAGTGCAAGGTCAAACTCTGTCCTAGGCCCACCGATGGATATAGCTCCGCTTGAACTACACCTGAAAAACGGCCCGTTGGCGAGCAGGGTATTGTCGCCCAGTTGTGTAGAGCCTGCGTCACCAAAACCCGTGCCAATATAAACCCCTGGAGCAGCGTAAACATCTGAGTGCCAAACGAAGGCTGACTGGTTGTTTTGTTGCCCAGCAAGAAACCCCAGGCCGCAATTGATATAGGCCGAGCCATTGCCCTGCAATCCGCTTGCAACCTTCTGCCCCGCCACAAAACCCACGTTTGTAGGCAGTCCGTTACCACGGGAGATAATCGGCCTGAAGCAACCGCCTAGGCCGCTAAACCCAGCAAAGGCCAGCAGCATTCCATTACTAAACGGGGCAAAATTCCCGTCACTTTTGAGCTGGATAAAAAACTTGCTGTACGCCGCTTTAGCCCCATCTGCAAACACTGACCCCGCCGCCTCAACCTGCGCGAACCAGGCCTCAGCATCGGGATCAAAGCCAGAACGGGCAACAAAGGCCGGATCGAATAGGGTTAAAGTTCTCACGATTCAACCCCCCACGACGCTACGCCGTCCGAATCGTTATCCCCAAAAAATGTCAGCGACAAAACTCCCACCTTTGATGCCGCAATATTCGCAGGCTTTGTCCCTAAAAACCGCCAGCCAGCAGGAAAGCTCAACGTTCGTTGTGTGGAGTCACAAAGCAACCGAATTACTACCTGCCGACCAGTGCCGCGATTGCTTGAGGTGAAGGCAATATTGCCGGTTAGCGAGATGGTTTGGTGAGTGCCTGCCAGCGTTGCCATATTCAAATTGACCGTCGCCCCGTAGGTAGTATTGCCCTGGCTTACGATCAGCGGGGCCTTGAGGTCTAGGGCCGCTTGAGTCGCCGTTGAGATAGGCTTGGCGGCGTCTGGGGTGTTATCGACGTTGCCTAGGCCTACGTCAGCCTTGGCCAAAACCACAGCGCCAGTTCGCCCCGCTACCGCCTGCACCGGGGCCACCAATGCTACTGCCTGGACAAAGTCGGAGATGGTGGCGGCGGATTGGGTGCCCGTGTGGTTGGCCCTGGCTCGATTGGCTGTATCGCGGGCATTGAGCTGGGTTGTGGTTTCAACGTTGAGTTGGCTCTGAAAAGCGGCTGGCGGGTCATCTTCATTGGCCCGCCCCACGTAGAGCACCAGGTCAACATCGCTAAAAGCCGCTTCGCCAAAGACCAGGTCATCCGGTGGGCCACTCCCCAGGGTGCGTCTGAGTTGTATTTCACGCTCCGTCATACAGCCCCCCGTCAATGACTAAATCAGAGATGGACTCATCATCTTTGGTCTCAATCGCAAAACCCATGATGGTGATGAAATACTCAGGCTGAAAGTTTTGGGGGTAAACCACCGTAGCTTTTAGAACATGGTCAGCGCCCATATAAAAACCCGATTCGTAGCCCAGCAACGGCATCAAATCTACAGGGCTTTCTTGCTTTCTCACCCTCACATTGTCTAGCAACCCATATTCTGTCCCGTCTTCGTCTTCGATTGACAACGTAAGGCCATTAATAGCTAGGGAATTAGTCAATATTTGTAGTTGAATAATTTTCCCTGCCCAGCGACCACCGGTAAATTCAGCGGTTGGAATCGTACCCGGCTGATAGAGGTCAGTCAAATACGGCATTCCGGTTCTGAATGTCTTGATGATTTGAACCGTTCTGACCTCTTTTGCCATAGTTATCCTATTTTGGCGTCGATGGCTTCGAGCTTAACCCTGATGGCGTCTATCTTGTCTGTCACGTCATCCCCAATTAGGCCGGAGTAGGAATAGACCACAATGCCAAGGCTGGTTAACCATGGCTTAGGAATAAACGACAGTTTTAAAGTGTCGCTCGACTGATTAAAAATGAGGATTTCAAAATCAGCATTCAAGCGAACATATCTTTTATCCAATGTCGCCGTAGGAATGCCAGGAAAGTCATCTTCTATGGTCAGCGTATCCTTCGGAAAATCGACTATTCGTAAGAGAGTGCCTGCGCTTGACCAGGTGGGCGGGGCGTTGGCCAAGCTGCATTTGATAGCAATCACCTGGGAGTCAATCAGTACAGGGATGTCGAAGGGTTGAATCCATCGCCGGTTGAGGCGATAGGTAGCTTTGTCCTCTTCGGTAGGAACCTGGACGGCGGCCCATTCAAACTGCCAGTTCCCGGCGATGCCAATATCAAGGCTTTTGCCTAGAGGCAGCATTGGTGGTTCTCCAGCCCCTCGTGGAAGTCGATCGCATCCACGCCGGTTTGGTCTAGGGCCGTTAGATAGTCGTCATAGGTGATGTTGCCCTTCAGGTACTCAGCAAGCGCCACCGCCCGCAGGCACATGCCATCCATCAGCACGCTCTGAACGTGCTCGGGAAGGCGGGGATCGTGAACGTATGGCGTGGCCAGCATGTCGCTGATGTTGTGCCGGGGAATGAGAATTTCAGGCATGACAGTAGGAGGGTGAGAGGGTGCCCAGGGGGCCAGGGCTGCTGCTAGCCCCCCGGTGGTGATGCTGCGAGTGCTAACTAGATGCTGTAGTTCTCACGCTCGGGCTCGATCCACAGCCGCCCGTTAGCCCCTAGTGCTGTCGCTACAGCAGTCTTGATGAGCTGGGCCGATGTGCGGAGGTCTTCCAGGGTGATCGCCCCGGTTTTCTCACTCAGGGGGGCTGTGTAGCTGTTGCGAGCAGCGCCGGTGGCAGTCTTGGTGTACTTAATGACTCGGGTCCCCCAAGGGGTATAGGTCGCGTTTTTGGTGCCGCCCAGCACTGCCTTAATTTTGGTGGCCTGGAAATTGGTCACCGGCAGAAATTCGTCAAGATCGACGTACTCCAGCCCCAGCCGAACTGCACCAGCACCAGGCACGGCATTCTCAGACAGACCCTCGAAGAAGTTCACGGCGGTTTGAGACGCTGAGAGCTGCATCTGAGCGGGGGCAGGTGTAGCCCCAGTTTGAATCATCAGTGAGCGATAACCTACGTTGATGCGGGGGAGGTCTACAACAGTGGTGTTTTGGGTGTTTGGGTCTAAACCACGGTTAGCGTAATAGTCCTCTCGCTTCTTAGCTTTTGCAGCGCGATCGGCCAAAATATAACTAGGAACGCGACGGGCCATAAGTGTTTGCCTCTGAACTGTGAAGTGATTTGCTCCACAGTTCTAGCCTTGTTTTAAGCCGTTTTTAGCCCTGGACAAGTATACTTTTCCAGCTCATTTTCTCCGCAATTTTACTTAGTTTATACGAGTGGATCGCGTCTCACACCTGTTAAATCTACTAGGTTGATTGGGTGAACTAAGCCGTGTACAGAAAGGGTTGCATAGCGAAATTTCACATCGACACGAGGGCGCTGGCGACGCTTCCGCACCGTGCGGCCCATAATGACTTTGGTTCCAGGGTTGTAGGGAAATCGCTCTGTTGCGTTAACTGGCTCAACGATGTTTAGATTGCTCCAGTCGGGGGTGTCGTTTTGGATGTCTAAAATATTTTCAATTAAGGCTCTGCCGTCTGTTTCTGTTCTGCACAAAATTCTAAGGTCGTAACCTTTCTCTTTGTCTTGATAAACAACTTTGTCTGTCCCTTTTTTCCAAACATAGGGAGGGGTGGCAAAAACGGAGCGAATTCTTTGGGCTAATTGTTGAGCCCTGGCCATCGTCATAGTGTTTGTTGTTTCGTTAAAAATCCTGAAAGTAACTTCGCCTGCAACCGGCTGAAATCCATCAATAACATCGGCTGATGACTCTGAGAAAACCAGTTTTACTTGAGGTTTATAAACAATCTCAGATTCAAAACTGTCGATGGGGATGCCAAACATCGCCGGGTGCAGCGAGGATGAATGGCGCGCTGTTATCTCGAACAGCATCACCCTAAGCAGCGTCATGGGTAGACTATCCCTCTCTTCGTGACGGCATGCCACCCGCAGCGAGTTACGAGGGATGGTCAAATCATCCCCTGGGCCTAAGTCGGCGAAGTGCTCCAACACTTCACGGTTGTACCAGCGCTTCACGGTGTCTTGCAGGTGCTCAGTCGGGCTGAAATTATCAGGGAGTGGCATTGGCAGGTTCGAGGTCTACGGGTTGAGCATTGGGGGCCTGGGATGCTTCGGCAGCGGCACTACTGGCCGTTGCGACGGGTTGGTTTTCGGGTACATCTGTTCGGGGGGGCAGGGTGCCGAGTTCTTCGATCAGCTTGGCCTTAGCTTGCCCAGCTGCTTGAACCTCTTCCTGCACATCTCGAACAGTCGCCACCGCTGCGTAAAGGGTGCCTACGGTGTCGTCTACCTGCTCTATCCCGTCTAGAATGCGCTGGGTTTTGCGTCGGGTGGCATCACCAGCACGGTGATTCTCGCTGAAGCGGGGCATGGTCAGAGCATCGACTACCTTGCTTTCCCGCAAAGAATTGCCGATTTTGCCCGTGTTGTTGGCGGTGAGTTCGAGTAGATCGGTAGTGGAGTCGGTAATATTGCGAATCGACCAGATGACGTTGCTGGCGCTCTGGTAGATGCGGCTGGCCTTGGTTAAAGAGTTGCCGATATTGGTGGCCAGTTTCTCGCCTAAAGCCGCGTTGATGGCGGCTTTAACTTTTTTGCCCACCATGGCGTTGATATCGAGGGGATTACCCGCTTCGTCGTCGATGCCCACGGTATCGAGCAGCAGGCTGATCATTTCGCCTAGGGTGGCGCCTACATCGCGGGACAGGTAGTAGGCGTTGTGGAGGGTAGTGACCAGAGTTAAGGCATTAATTGCTTTCTGAAGCTGTGTGGATTTCCACGCTTTTTCAGCGTAGTTTTGCATGGTTCTTAGGTATGTCAAAACGCCCGCATCACCAGCTGCACTGACACCACCCAGGGCCTTCGTCAGCTTTTCGTCCAGCTTGTCTAAGCGGTTATTGATAGGGGCGTTGCACCGGCAGGGGTTATCAGTCGGTGGCTGCGATGGCGGCGGCGTCTTGGGTGGCTCTGGGTTAACAAAGCTACTGGGGTCGGTGGCATTGACCTTAGTGCCCTGCGGAACTTTAGCTACCAATGGCGGGGCCGTGAGCCACCAGGGCAGACCGCCTGCCTTTTTCTCTTCGGTGACCGTCTCGCCTGGGTTGATAGTTTCGCCATCGGGCGTTTTGACTGGGCGCGGGCTAACCAGCGGCCTGGGGTCACCCATAGGAACTGAAACTTCGTAGCCGGTGGCAGTTTTGGTGACGGTGGTGCCGCTGGGAAGGGTGGCGGTGCCACCTACAGGCACGTTGTCGGGGGTCGCGTCGGGAGCAGGGTTACCGGTGGGGCTGCCATCAGGGGCGATCGCCCTTTCGGGAGTGGGTATAGGCGCCGGGGCTACCCTGCGATCGGGCGGGCGATTAGGCGCCGGGTTGTTGGGTTCAAGCTCTGGGGTAGGAGCTGGCGGGGCAGCTGGGGCAGCTGGGGCGGCTGGAGCCGTGGGTGGCAAGGGAGAAGGATTAAATTCGCCACTTGGCGGCGGTGGTGCACTGCGCTGCGGTCGTTCGGCGGGGGTAGATACCGGTGGCCCCTGGACATTGCCACCGGTGTCTGGGGCTCCATCCACACGAGTGACAGAGGTTATGGACGCTGTTCTGTCTGCATTCCAGACGGTGCCACCAACGCCAGTGAAATACCATTCAGCCCCGGCCTGGGTCGAGCAGGTTGACCCAGGCCCAGGCTCAGGAACTGAAGTGGCGAAAATCTCAGCTCTTCCTCCCCCTGGAATCGTGATAGTTCTAATTCCACCTATAGGCCCGCGGGCTCTAATTGACTCGTTACTCCCTTCACCGTTTGTAAAACTTACTAAATAGCAAACGCCAGCGCTTTGACCTCCGGTAAACGCAGGATCTCCATAAGAAGTTTGTGCCTCTCCAGTGACTTCACTATTGGACTGAGGCGGCGGAACTTCTTGGCATCGGGGGTCATTCACTCCGGCCGACCATGCGTTAAAGCATGCCCAGCGCTTATACCAGCCAGGCTTTGCGGCAAATTCTTCAGGCGAGTCTTTGATCCCGGTGACGGTTCCCAGACCACGGCCAACAGCTTGGGCAGCTCCGCCCCCAATACGCTCTACTGGAGAGAGAACTTGACCCAGAACATACGCTCCCACTAACCCGGCTGCTCCGCCCCCAATTGGGCCAAGGCCTGGCCGGGTGCCGGGGATGTTTGCAGTCGGCCTGGGGGCCGTGGTGGGCTGCAATAGGTTCTGGTTCCACGTCCGTGGCCCAACACCCCCTTTACCGGCTGCGGCTTGAGCGCTAGGAGGAACCGGGGCACCACCAACGCCAGCACCAGCGGCCCGAGCAGCGGTTCCTCCTTTGCCTGCGATCGCCTCTTGGCTGGGGGTTAGCCCTAACCTCTTCTGTGCCTCTATTTCAGCAGCTCTAGCTCGCAGGCTAGCGTTAAGCCCCTCAGTCTGGAAATTGCTATAGGTAAAAGGGCCGATGTTACGGCGAGCTGCCTCGGCGGCAAAGTGGCGGGGCGTAAAGGTGCCCCATTCATTAGGCGGCCTGGGCGGTGGCGGTGGGGTGATAGTCATATCTAGTCAACCTTAAAAGCAGCAGGAATTTCGACATCACCTAAAGAGTCGGCAAACGTCCAAAACTTTTGAGTCGTGGCCGTTAGATAATCCTGGTTAATTGGAATGCTGCTACGGGTAATTTGCCGAACCTTTTTATCGGATGTTCGAACGATTGAATAGTCAACTACTGGCTGAAGATAAGCCCCTTCAGTCTCTTCATACTCTTTAGAGCCATAAAGGCGCTGAAGCAGAGAGTCTACCCAAACTTTCAGTTTTTCAACTGTGTCAATAGCTGCGGGGAGATCCGTTTCGCGATTAAAATCAGTCATCAAAAAACCTGCCAGATTGGGGGTGAGATTTCACCTCAATCTTGCCCTAAACCATTCGGTACAACCAAGCAAAAATAGACCTAAAATTAGGCAAGTATTATGCTTTCACCCATAAACCCCTTACTCTTCAATGGTTTGGCGGCTTTATACTGAGGTCTGCAAAACCTCCACCCCCGGTTCGAATCCGGGTGTCGCCTTAACGGTAAAACGAGAGCCAAATGGGCTGTATTTGCAGACTAACTTCGCTTTTGCAAAGACAAAACCAGTTTAGGTTCTCAAACTATTGGGCAGACAGTTTTGCCTCTATTTTGGCTGGCGACGATCCATCGAGCTTACAGAAGATGAGCTTTAGCGCCTCTTCACAGAGTTTTCGGTAATTTGGAGGGTTAGCTCCAATCTCTTTATTAGTGAGCCCTTGGACGACGAGGTCAATACTTTCTGCTTCGCAAGAGGTTATACCGCTGCGTGCAAACCTCACTATTTCAGGATTAGCTCGCAGCGCCACCGGCTTAGACGATAGGTGCAAACACAATGGCCCTGGCGGCCAGAGTGTGGAAGTGTTTTGATCAGGCAGCTTGTCTGAAAGGCTCAGCATCTACCGGCAGGCAGCGAAGTACTCGCCTGGGGTTAGCCATAAGTGACTGCTTAAGGTCGTACTTGTCGAGTTTGAGCGATCGCACCAAAAAGCGACTGTAGCGAGACCTCCACAGCTCTACTCATTCGCAATACCTCCTACCGTGAGGGCAAAGTGTACCCGTTCGAGGTCTATGCCTGAATGAGGGCAAAGGCTAAATTGCCATTGACGTCATCGAGCAAAGTTGTGAGTCCGCCATGCTCGATGCGGTAGTTGCCCTGTGTTTCTTCTCAAGGCGCCCGCGATCGCGTTACAGGAAGGCTAGCACCAACCGTAAGCTCAACCAACCAATTGATTAAGCATGGAACCGTCAACGATGAAACTTTCCGCTGAGCTATCAGATCAAATTACTGAAAATCAGCCTTCTCAACCCGTAATGCTGATCTATTACGCGGCTGCAGTCTTCTTTAATCTCTGTTTGACCGCTCAAGTTTTAACGGTAGGACTGGCTTACTTTTATAACCCCACCTGGTGGAATCTCCATGTTTGGCTAGTGCGAGGCTATGGTGGGCTGTCTTTGTTCTTGCTAGTCGGAGCTTGGTACCTACCTCTACCGCAGCGCATTAAGGCTCTTGCCACAGGTTTGCCCGTTCTTCTAGGACTGCAATTTCTAACCATTCATTTTCAAATGCCGTTTTCAGCGCCAATTCCCCTCGCTGTTTTGCATCCCTTGATTGGATTTTCGCTATTCTCAGCTTCCACTACGTTGGTGCATCGTATGAGGCATATTGTGTGGCCTCAAACAGCAACCTAAACTCTTAATCCTATGGAGAAGAGAGTTGCTTTAAAGTATTTTGGCCAGCAGAGATTTCTGCTAGCCAAAATTGCTATCCGACTGCATCTACCACCCGGACTTATTGATAGGATGCTAGTCGCCGCCAACGCTAATTGGGGTGCCTACAATGTCGGCTCCGGTCAAATTGGCATTGAGGAATGATGCTCCAGTCACCTCAGCAAAGTAAAGGGATGCCTCGGTTAGATTAGCCTGGTCAAAAGTAGTATTTTCGAGCAGGGCGTTGGTCAAAAAAGCTCGGGTGAGGTTAGCACCAGTCAAGTCGGCACCGCTTAAGTCAGCCCCTTCTAGGTTGGATTCTAAGAGAGTTGCGCCTTCTAAATTAGCATCGCGCAGGTCAGCGCCAATTAGGTGAGCCTGGGTTAGATTGGCCCCCGACAGATCGCAGCTCTGACAGAGGTTGGTTTCAAGTAGCTGCTGTACGTGGGCTGGGTTTTCGGCCTGAGCGGGTAGACCCATTGCTAACGAAATAGCGACTGCGGTCCCAGCGAGTAGAGTAAATTTCATGGAGGCATCCTCCGATATATGGTGGTCAGTGCCAGCGCTACATTGTTGGCCCTAGCTGATGGGAGTAGCTTGCTATTACCCCTCAAATCTCGCGTGCAGTCTGTTTTAAGCAGGGAGGGGAATTGTGTTGCAGCTATACCCAAACTGTATCGGTGGCCTTAGCCCTTGCCATCGGCAGTAAGATAGGTCTTGCGCCTGTGCTACCCCTCGATCGTAGCCCTTTCTCTAAGCTGCTGGGGCAGGATATCCGTATTGTAAAGATCGTAATTTACCCATGTTTACCGTCATTCACCAGCTCACCTCCGCCCAGGTTGAGCAGCTTCACCAGATGTATTTGCAGGAGTGGTGGAGCAACAAACGAGCCTTGGCCGATGTGTCGCCCCTGCTGGCCAACAGCGACCTACTCTTTGGTCTGTGGGACGAGGAGGCGCAGCGGCTGGCAGGCTTTTGTCGAGTCCTGACGGACTGGGTGTATCGGGCGATCGTATTCGATGTAATCGTAGCGGCAGACTATCGAGGGCAGGGCTTGGGGGCAGAGCTAATCGAGCATGTCACCACCCACCCCCAGCTCGCCCAGGTGGAGTGCATTCAACTGTTTTGCACCCCCGAAATGCAGCCCTTTTACGAGAAATATGGCTTTGGTCAGGCGGAGCAGCTGTTGATGGTGCGGCCTTGTGGGTGAAGTAAGGAGCAGGGAGTGGGAGGCGTTGGAGTTCGCCGACGCGAATGAGCTTAGCGGCTGGAACTCTGCAAGATGGTAGGGGCAGGGCAGAGAATTTCTAAAGGCTCTTGGGTGCGGGGATGGGGAAGAGTTAGATGGTAGGCGTGCAGATGGTAGCCAATGTCGCCGGGGACGGGAACTCTGCCAGTTTCAGACGGTTTAATCGGCAGCGGTAGGCCGCCGACCCCATAGAGGGGATCCCCGATGAGCGGAAACCCTGCCGCCGCTAGGTGAATGCGAATCTGGTGGGGCCGCCCGGTGCGAATGGTGACTTCTACCAGGGTGGAATTTACATTGCGCTGGATAACCAGACCCTCGCTGTAGGAGGGTAGACCAGTGGGTGAAGCCGCGTACACATACCCCAACGCTGGGTGATCGACTTTGCCAATGGGGGTTGTGAGGGCGAACTTGTCGGGCAAGTCGCTGACCCCAATTAGGGCTCGATAGGTCTTACGAATAGGGTGTGGGGCCTGGGGATCGTGGGCCGTTGCGGTCGAGTCGCGCAGCTGGCGACTGAGCACAGCACGGGCCAGGGGCGATCGCCCCAGCAGCATTACCCCCGACGTTCCCCGCCCCAGCCGATGTACCGGAATAGGCGGGTTGTCGGGATAGCGCAGCCTGAGCTGGTGCAGCAGCGTATGGGTGAGAAACCCACCGCCAGGCAGCACCGGCAGACCCGATGGCTTAGCGATCGCCATCAAATCCTCATCCTCATACAGCACCTTAAACTCCAGCGGTGCCTCCGGCTCCTCCCACGGAGGCCGATGGTAGTTCAGCTTGTCCCCCGCACTGAGGCGATCGTCGGAGGCTAGAGCAATCCCGTCTTGGCGAATTTGGCCAGCTGTGATGCGATCGCGCCATATCGCCCGGCTAAAGTACCTGTAGCGATTGCTATAGAAGTCGAGGACGGAGAGTCCGGCTTCGGTGGGGGTGATGCGATCGGTGTAAACCCATCCTTGATTCATACCAGTTCCGTTGCTACGAATCCCTTAGACGATGCATCGCTGCGCGGATGCACCCTACGAGACACCTTACACCAACCGCTTCAACCGCTCCTTTGCATCAGCCCGGAGCTGCTTCACCCGCCGAAACAGCTCCGTTCCGGTGTGAATGTAGCTCTCCTCATAGCTCATCGTGAAGCGATCGAGTTCATCTAGCCCATCCTCCAGCAGCCCCAGACAGTGGTAAATATCCGCCGCCACCCCCGCCATACTCGCCGGATTCGCCATCGAGTTAAACTTGCTCTGGGCCTGCTCCAACCAGGTGCGGCCCTGCTCCAAATACGTCATAAACCCTTCCATCAGCTCATCGTCGAAGGGGTCAGCCGACAGCTTGCGAATCTCCGTTTTTAAGGGCGACATGATTTTCCCTACTAGCCTGTCTACCGGGCCGTAAACCAGCTTTAGCCAGGCATCTTCCCGCGCCTCAGACGACTGCGTTGCCTCGCGAGCGTAGCGATACACCGCCTGCATATCCGCCGTGCGCTTCGTCCGATTAGCGGCACTCTCTATTGGATCAGCGGCTACAAACCCCTGGCGCTGCTGGTCATAAACCGTGCGCCGCGACGGGTCGCCAATGACTTCGTAGGCAATGTTGATGCGAGCAATGCGATCGTGGGACGCGCGATCGCTCTTGCTGTCAGGATGATACTCCTTAGCCAGACGACGATAGGCGCGCTTAATCTCCGCCTGGGTCGCTGACTCTTGAACCTCGAGGGTTTGGTAGTGGGTCTCGTTTGCCATAGAGACATTTTAGGGGAGGGAGGGGGTGGGGGGTAAGGGGTAGGGGGTGGATGGGTAGGGAGTGATGGGGTGGGGGGGTGATGGGGTTAGGCTAGGGACTGGTCAATGAAGGTTTGCCAGGTGGGGTTGGGGTGCCAGATGCGGTGTAGGTCGGCCAAGGCAAGGGCGGGATCAACCTCCAGGCGGAGCACGCGGTAAAGATAGACAAAGGCAGAGACGCGCATATTAAGAGCGCAGTGAACCAGGACTTTGACGTCGCGGTTGCGATCCATCACTTTAAAGAAGATGGCCAGATCGGCTGAGGTTGGCGCTTCCCACACCACCGGAATGTGAAAGTAGGTCATACCCAGGCTTTTCACCACTTCTGCTTCGTTGGCAATGGCGTTGTCGGAGGTGGATAACGCCAGATTAACCACGACTGTATAACCGGCCTCGGCTACCGCCTTAAACTGCTCGGCGGTAGGCTGCCCGGCGGTGCCCAGGGTGGGCGAAAGGGCCAGGTAGTTACGGATAGCCTGCAAAGAATCAGCGGTCATAGCCAGATCCCTCGGTACGATAAAGAAAACTCACCCTGGAGACTTCATCCCATGGCTATGGTGGAATCTACCATGCTGCCCCTGGGCACCGCTGCCCCCCACTTTGAGCTGAGAGACGTCGTCAGCGGCCAAACCATTAACCTCGGCACGTTTGCTGATGCTCCAGCCCTGCTGGTGATGTTTATCTGTCGCCACTGCCCTTTCGTTAAGCATGTGGAGCAAGAGCTGGCCCGCCTCGGGCGAGACTACAGTCCTAGAGGCGTGGGCATCGTTGCCATCAGCGCCAACAGCCTACAAACCCACCCTCAAGATGGTTCAGAACACCTTAAGGCCCAGGCCCAAGATGTAGGTTTCACCTTTCCCTACTGCTTCGACGAAACCCAGGAGGTTGCCAAGGCCTACACCGCCGCCTGTACCCCCGATTTCTTTGTGTTTGACGAGGCTAAAACCTTGGCCTACCGAGGTCAGCTCGACGATAGCCGCCCGGGCAACAACTTACCGGTTACGGGCGCAGATCTGCGGGCGGCGCTAGATGCAGTGCTAGCGGCTGAAGCCATGCCTGGCCACCAAAAACCTAGCATTGGCTGCAACATCAAGTGGACACCGGGAAATGAGCCAGACTACTTTGGGTAGCGCGATCGCCCCCAATAGCCCTGCAGCAGCCCAAACGTCACAGAATACAAAGAAGATCTGGATTGTTAAAGCCATCGATCTAAGCTGCAAACACTGGTGCAGAGTTTCGGGTAGAAATCTCGCTCAACCTGTTTGTGGATCTTTATGAGTCGTCTGCGTCGTTTCTTTAAATCATGCCTGGTGGGTCTAATGGCGGTGGTGCTGCTCCAGGCGATCGGCTGTGGCCCAGCCAAAGTATCCGACCAGCCACTGCGACTCACCATAGGGTTGGTGAGCTACGACGACGGCGCTAGCTCGTTAGAAAAGTATCAGCGATTCCAAACCTACCTGGCCGAGCAGCTTAAGGCGATCGTTGAGCTAGAGCCAGTGTTTAACGAAATTCGCGCCGTTGAGCAAATTCGTGAGGCCAACTGGTCACTGGTGTTTGCGCCCTCAGGGTTAGCGGCGATCGCCATGGCCGAAGCCAACTATCTACCCATTTTCCCCATGCTGGGTGCCCCCAACCAAAAGTCGGTGCTGGTGGTGCGCAACGATAGCTCGTTTCAGACGCTGGGCGACCTCGCCAACCAAACCCTTGCCCTCGGAGAAGCGGGCTCCGCTACGGGCTACTATCTGCCCCTCTACGACCTCTACGGCCTCACCCTTAAGGCCATTGAGTTTGCCTCTACCCCCGCTACAGCGTTGGAGTGGATTGCCAACGGCCGAGTGGCCGCAGGGGCCATGTCAGAAGATGCTTTCCAGCAGTATCGCAGCGCGTTTGAGGGCAATACCTTTCGCATTCTGCACGCCAGTCGCGCCATTCCTCCTGGGGCGGTCTTGATTAGCCCCAACGTCGATCGCAACCAGCAGCAGTACCTTGAGCGGGCCATGCAGAATGCCCCATCCAACCTCACCGCTGATGCGGGCTATGTTCCGAACGCGCCTCCACCCGACTTAAGCCAGCTGATTGCCTTAGTCAACAAAGTGCGGCCGTTAGAGTCTCGTGTCAAAGAGCAGCCTGCGGTGCTCACCCTAGGGTCATAAGGCATAGAAAACGCGCCCTAAATTTCTTGCATATCGCCTTTGCTGAGATGCCTAGATCGTGAGTTGTGAGACGGCGAGGGACCTGTTGGTAGGCTAGAATTAGGGCCAAAGCCATTTTCTGAGGGTCATTGTTCACCGCATTGTTTGCCGGTGTTTTGCTGTTAAAACAGCTTTTAAAACAATGAATCTCAGGCTGTAGGGGTGCGGGCCATACCATCATTACCGTCTTGGATGCCTTTAGAAAATTGCGGCGCATTGGGTGAGGTTCACCGTAGTCAACCGCATCGGTCCGTTAGCTATTAGACGTCTCTAGCAACCCTCGGAGCTGACTCGTGTGAGCCACGGACATCGCACCCTAGCCGCTATTATGCTGACCGATGCGGTCGGCTTTAGCGCCCGCATGTCAGTACAGGAAGAATTAACCCTCTCCCAGCTCCAGCGTGACCAGGCGCTGATGGAAGCGCTCTGCGATCAGTTTGAGGGCAAAGTGCTGAAATCGACTGGCGATGGCCTGCTGATGTATTTTGCCAGTGCAGTACAAGCCGTTACCTGCGGGCTCGAAATTCAAAAAGAACTGCACCGCATCAATGCCACTGCTGGGGATGAGCCAGCCCTGCTGCACCGCATCGGTATCCATTTAGGGGATGTGTTTTTTAGTCAGTCTGACGTGATGGGCAACGGGGTCAACATTGCCGCCCGCCTCCAGACCGAAGCGCGCCCCAGCGGAATTTGCATTTCTAAAATTGTCTATGACGTGGTCAAGTCACGCCTAGATTTAGACACCACCTACGCCGGGCCGCTCCAGCTTAAAAACATTCAAGAGCTAGTGCCGGCCTACCACGTCCATGCCTTGCCGCGGGAGGCAAATGAGGCCAGCCCCTCGGCAATCACCACCGAAGAAGGGCTTGAGCTAACTCGTGAAGCATCTATAGACCGCAAGCTCCTAGCTCCCGGCACTAAGGTGGGCGGTCGTTACATCGTTCAGCGAGTGCTAGGGCAGGGCGGCTTTGGCCGGTCCTATTTAGTAGAAGACTCTCAGCGCTTTGGTGAGGCCTGCGTGCTGAAGGAGTTTTTCCCCACCAAAAAGTCTGGGAGCAACCTGCAAAAGGCTCTGGATTTATTCAAGCGCGAGGCCAAAACCCTATACCAGCTCGACCATCCCCAGGTGCCCAAGTTTCTGGCCTGCTTTACCCAGAAAGAGCGCCTGTTTATTGTGCAGGAATATATCGATGGCGTCCCCTATTCTCAGCTGATTAAGCAGCGCCGCCAGCAAAACAGCCAGTTTTCTGAGGCTGAGGTCGTCCAGTGGCTAATGCAGATGCTGCAGGTGCTGGATTACCTCCACGGTCTGAATATTGTGCACCGCGATATTTCGCCGGACAACATTATGTACTGTCGCGATCGCAGCCTGCCGGTGCTGATCGATTTCGGCCTAGTCAGCGACGCCATTAGCACCCTGCTTTCTGACGAGGTGACCGCAGCCGACGATGCCCAACCCGCCACCATGGTGGGCAAATTTGGCTATTCACCACCGGAGCAAATTCATTTGGGCCAGAGTTTTCCCTCCAGTGACCTCTATGCGTTGGGGGTGACGGCGATCGTCCTGCTGACCGGCCGCTACCCCCGCGACCTGATCGATCGAGAGTCGCTGGAGTGGCACTGGCAGACCTACACCAGCGTGAGCCCAAGTTTGGCCACCATTCTCACCCAGTTGGTGCAGCAGAAACCAAAAGCCCGGTTTCAAACGGCCCGCGATATAATGCAGCGCTTAGCGCCCCTGGCCAAGACGATTAAAGCTCCCATCTCTCCCCTCACTATTGAACCGGCTTGGACTCCAACTGTCAATCGGCTCAATGCCCCAGGGGCCACACCAAAGACCGCCCTTCCCCAGCAGCGCAATCCTTCATTTATGGAGGCCTGCCGTCAGGAACTCGCCCGCTGCATTGGCCCCATGGCCAGCGTGATTGTCGAAGACATGATCGAGCAACACCCCCAGGCTACACCGGAGGAATTTGTTGAAATTTTGGCCAGTCAGCTATCCAACGGACGTCAGGCCACAGATTTTGTCAGCCGCATTCAGGTCGCTGTAGACGACAATGCCGCCAGCCTAATCGATCATTCCCAGGAGCTTACGGCGGCCGATCCAGAGTCAATATTGGATATCGTCACCCCAGCCGCAGAGCGCCCCAGCCCAGAATTTTTGAACCGCTGTCGGCAAACCCTGACCCGCTGCATTGGCCCCATGGCCAACTACCTAATCGAGGACACCCTGGCCGACTTTCCTCAGCTTTCGCCTCAAGAGCTGATTAACCGCCTCGCCGCTGAAATTCCTGACTCCAAAAAGGCAGAGGAATTTTGCCGACAAATGCAGTAGAACCCAGTAGGCTGAGCCCCGATAAAAGTACTTGATGTTTAATTTGGGCTGACGTCATCGATATCTATTGTTTACCCGAAAAATCCCCTGAGCTGCGTCGCCCTTCCCGGTAGCGCTCTAGACGCTGCATGGCCATCTGTAGACTCATTTGCATGCGGTTGAAGGCCACTGCTAACTTGCCGACTTCATCGTTAGAGTCTTGGCTAAACTCCGCCACCGGGTCGCCCATGCTGGCCGCTTCCGCCGCCAACGCCATGCGGTTGAGGGGGCGCACCACGTAGCGCTTGAGCCAGAGGTTGACCAGCACGATCGCCAGCGAAAACGCAATCACAAAAATGCCGAGGATCAGCACCAGAGACTGACGGGCACTCTTCAGCACCTTTTCAGCCGGCACGGAGATCATCTGGGCACCAATAATTTCATCTAGATGCCAGCCAAACCCATTGTTGGCACCGTAGCGCCCGATCATGCTGGCCGGGGCAGCAGCTGGGGTGCTGTGGCATTCTAGGCAGCTTGGCTTAGTAATTTTGATTGGTCGGGCAATGTAGTAAATATCGCCTGCTGGAGTACTGCGAAAGCCGCTGGTTTCATGAGCATTGCCCTGCTGCTTAAACTGCTCGACTAATTGGGCCTCAAAGCTATCGGCCTTGTCTCTTAAATTGGTGGGATTGAGGGTGGCCTCTTTGTAGAAAAAGTCAGCATAGATGGGGTTGCCGCGAAAAGTTTCAAACACCTCCCGCGCCGAGTAGGCAGGTATCGTTTCGGGCAAAAATTCTACCGCCAGGCGATCGGCCAGTTCGGGGTTGACCTGGTTGGTGGTGTAGTCACGCACTGAGTTCATGGTCTCCATCAACATCAGTGCGTTGGTGGTGAGCTGAGCCTGGGCGTTGCGGTTTAATACCGAAGACAGAGCGACACTGCTGACAATAATGCCGCCCAAAAAGACGAGCACCAGCAGCAGCGTAAATTTTTGGCCCAGTTGCAGGTTGGCAAGTTTTGACATTTTCGACATGGCGCAGTGACGGGGTGGGTTTCGTCATCAGATACACTTGCACCCAGCTTGCTTCCGGAGATGCCAGAGGTTTCGCAAAGAAGAGCAATACTCTACTCTGCCCACCGTGGTCTTTGGAACAGATGCTGCTGATTGTAAGGTGAAGTCTGCTACACCTATGGCAATTGGTAACAGTTCCTCACCTGAGGCGGGTCAGGGGATGGGTGGCTGTGGCGCACTGCCCTTATCATTCACTGCTCGGTACAAACTAGGCCCCTACTTGAGTTGGGCTAGCTTTTGGTTAGCAGATCTGAGCATTTCGCTGGCCCGAGCGTGGCTGGTGGTGTTGGGCTGAACTTTTTCTAGGTCACTGATGATGTCTTGGAGCAGGCTAGCAATCTGGTTGCGCTCCATACCCTCCAGGTTTTGGGCCAGCATGGCGGTGCTTTTTGCGGTGGCGCGATCAAAGGCCGCGACTGAGGACTCTTCTTTGGCAATGTTTTCTTGAACGATGCCGAGATTGGTTTGGTATTGGGCGAGCAGGGTCTGGGCTTCGCTGTAGCCAGGGTCTTCGATGGGGATGTCGTCTAGGCGGGCGATCGCCGTTTCCCAAAGCCCCGCAACGGTTTCCCAACGAGCGGCACTGTGGGGCGGGTTTTGGCCAGCGACAGCAGCTTCATACCCAAAGGCTTTAGCCGCATCGACCAATGTGCCAGAGCGGTTGCCTCCGGCGACGTTGCCCGCCACCTGCTGATAGTCGCGCTGGTAGGCGTCTAGCTTGGTAGCCGACTGCCTCCCCGCCAATGTCTCGGGCGGAATTTCGCTCAGTCGATCCATCCCCTGCTGCCAGGTGATGAGAGCTGTGGCTCGGTCGGAGCTAGATGCCGCCGTTTGAAATGCCTGCTGTGCCCCATCAACGGCTGTTGTCCCTGCTGTCAGTAGGATTTGGGCGTTGCGCTCTTGAAACACGACGGCCTCCATGCGGCCAATTTCGGCGCGAGCGGTCTCAAACTCATCTAGGGTAAACCGCCAGCTACAGCCCACGAAGCCGCAGTAGCCCTGGGGATAGTAGCCCAAAAACCACACTGGCAGCCCGTCTAAATGTGTCTGGGCCTGGGTGACTTTTTCTTCGCCTAGTTCAATATCTTGGGCTGAGGTGGCCTGATTCACCAATTGGTCGGCCTGCTCTACCAGCGACACCGCTTGCCGGTAGTCGTGATCCATTTTGATGTAGCTGGGCAGCAGAATTAGGGGGACCGTCTTGGCTACGGGCCAGCGAATCATGGGATAGGGTAGGTTGAGTACCCACGTTACCCCGGCTAGCCCCGCCACCGTAACCAGGGCAGAACCCAAACAACCAAATGTACGAGCCACCATAACCGTCGTTTCTCGATCAGCGCAAAAGCTATTTCAGTGTTCCCTGGGGGCTTAGCTCTGTTGCTTTGAGTAGCCATCTAGTTGTGTTGATTCAGCGATCGCTCAAACCGCCTCAAATTTGGCAAAAAAACCCCTGCATCCCAGATTGAATGCAGGGGTTTCGCAATTAAATAGCTAAACCCAGGCTACTTGCCGCCGTAGAAGTAGGCGATCTCTTTGTCTTTGAGGGGCGCAAAGTCGGCCGCTTGCAGCATGGCGTTGAGGTCATCGACGGCGAAGTGCTTGGCCCCAATGCGCACAATGCGCGATCGCATCGAGTTTGACACCCCACTGCGCTGCCGCCCGGCTTCCTTTGCCATCACGGTGTGGTAGAGCTCGAGCTTGGCGGCGGGAATGGGGGTGCCATCGAGGTCAATGCCCTCGGCGATCGCGGCATCGACGGCATCAGCCCCGGTGGTTGGCGTTTGAGACATGGTGGCTAGTCCTGCTAACGTGAGTAGTCCCAAAATCCTACCAGACCGCGATCCCCGCGTTGCCTGGGGCAGAGTCAGCGGTTATAACTTTGTCGCCACCGGCTGGTGGCCCTCGATTTCTTTGACCACGCGGGTCTTACTAGCGCGCAGGTGTTGGCTAACAGCCGCCACCGCCACATCGGGATCGCGGCTGAGAATGGCCTCGTAGATTTGGCGATGCTCTAGGCGAATGTCGAGCACGTTGGGGTTTTGCTGCAGGGTCTGAATGCGCAGCAGCGCCATGGCGTCAAACAAGCTATCTAACAGCGACACCAGCCGCCGATTGCCCGACCCCTCGGCAATGAGATGGTGAAACTGGTAGTCAACATCGAGCAGGCTCTCGGCCGAGAGGCTACCGTGGCTGTTGGCGATGGCCCCTTCAGCCTTGGCCACGCAGGCTGCAATCGCTTCGAGCTGCTCTTCAGTGGCGTGGGTGCAGGCCCCAGCCACCGCCAGCGCCTCTAGGGCCAGGCGACAGTCGTAGAGATCTTCGGCATCGGCGGCGGTAATGGTGGTCACCCGCAGGCCGCCGCTAACATCAGCGGTCACTAAACCGTCTTGTTGAAGCTGGCGTAGGGCCTCACGCAAGGGGGTGCGGCTAACCTGGAGCCACTCGGCTAGCTGGGTTTCTACTAGGCGATCGCCCGGCGAAAGCGCCCCGGTCAAAATGGCCGATCGCAGCGCATGGTAAACCTGCTCATACAGAGACTTGCCGCGGTTGATAGTAGGGGGAGACGATAAAATCACTGGGGGCTTAACCTCTGGAGCAGGGCGAATACTGGCCCAACGAACTGCCGTGACGCGGGGTGCAGCTACGACGGCAATACTTCCTAATCATACAAAGTTGACCCGTAATGAGGGCTTAAAAAGTTCTCAAGGTGCAGAAACGCTGTCCTAAAGCGGCAACAACGCCATCAGAGCCTAGCTGTCATTGCCCCAGTCTTTTCCCGACCCAGTATCCTATCGCTAGCCTCAGCGCCGGCCAGCCAAGGCCTCAGGAGAATCTCAGCTCGTTGCCGTAAGCTGATAATGAGATCAACCGTAACGAACGTAACTATGCAAATTGTGCGCAGGCTGCTGTTGGGCCTACTGCTGCTAGCCACCCTAGGGCTGATATGGGATGCCCTACCCTTCTACGCCAATGCCGACTCGATGCCCGAGTCCGCTACAGTCTCTGACCCCAGCTTAGCCACCGCCACTTTTGCCGGGGGCTGTTTTTGGTGCATGGAAGGCCCCTTTGACAAGCTAGACGGCGTAATTTCAACCACCTCTGGCTATACCGGCGGTACCAAGGTTAACCCCACCTACTCCGAAGTCTCCGCTGGGAGCACTGGCCACGTGGAAGCGGTGCAAGTGGTCTACGACCCTGCAAAAGTCAGCTACGACAAGCTGCTTCAGGTGTTTTGGCAGAATGTAGACCCAGTAGATAATCGAGGCCAGTTCTGCGACAAGGGCAGCCAGTATCGGGCCAAAATCTTTGTCCACGACGACGATCAGCAGGCGTTGGCAGAACAGTCTAAACAGGTGCTCAGCGCCGGGCCGAAGTTTCGGAAAACTCCCATCGTGACGGCCATTGAGCCCGCCCAGACCTTTTACCCCGCTGAAGACTACCACCAGGACTATTACCTCAAGCACCCGCTGCGCTACAAGTATTACCGCACGGCATGCGGGCGCGACCAGCGGTTGGCTGAAGTTTGGGGCGCTGACGGGGAGTAGATAGGTGAATGGGTAGGCGGGTGGATGAGCAGGATACAACGTTGTGCAGGGATTTTTGAATTTCTATAAACCCCAGGGCATGAGTTCCCACGATTGTGTGGGGGCGGTGCGGCGGCTGACGGGCATTAGAAAAGTAGGCCACGGAGGTACGTTAGACCCTTTGGCCGAGGGCGTTTTGCCCATAGCTGTGGGCCGGGCCACGCGCCTGCTGCCCTACCTGCCCGAGGGCAAAGCCTATCGTGCAATCATTCGCTTTGGCCTCACCACCACCACCGACGATCTAGAAGGGGAAATGCTGACCCAGCAAGCCGCCGATCGCCTGACGGTAGAGGAGATTGCAGCCTGCCTACCCGAGTTTGAAGGAACAATCGATCAAGTGCCCCCGGCCTTTAGCGCCATTCAGGTGCAGGGGCAGCGGCTCTACGATCTGGCGCGCAAGGGTCGGGTTGTAACGCCACCTTCGCGCGTGGTGACAATCCACCAACTAACGGTACAGCACTGGCAGCCGGGTGAGCAGCCGGAGCTAACGCTGGATGTAGACTGCGGACCTGGCACCTACATTCGCTCGATCGCACGGGATTTGGGCGATCGCCTCGGCACCGGAGCCACCTTGGCCCACTTAATCCGCACTCGCAGCGGCGGCTTTGACTCGTCGCACAGTCTCACGCTAAACGATGTGACGAATTTGCTGGAGAAGCAGACGCTTGAGCTAGTGGACCCAGCGATCGCCCTGGAGCATTTGCCGGCGATCGCCCTCCCCGCCGAGCTTGCCCTGCGCTGGCAGCAGGGGCAAAAGTTTCCACCCACCATGGTGATACCACCCAACACTCCCTACCGAGTCCTCAACGAGCCAGACGGCACCTTTCTAGGCATCGCCCAGCTCGAAGAGCGGGAAGAAGGGCCGATTCTCAAAGCCAAAATGGTGCTCTAGGGACAGGTAGAGTGCTTGCTATATCTCCGTTGGAATCATCTTCTAACCGGACGCTATAGCTGCCCTGGGCGAATGGCATTCGCCCCTACCCATCCACCCGCTACCCATCTACTCCTTCGGCACCCACACCGAAACTGAACCCGCCTGACAGCTAAACTCAGCCCAGCCCTCGTCGTTGGTGGTGACCGGCTCCTGAATGTGTTCAGTAATATCGTAGTAGACGCAGTTGGCTCGGCCCACCTCCATCCATTTGTGGCCGTCGCCGCCGTTGGTTAGCACCACGGCCATACCGCCGGGGTTGGCCTCGGTGCCAAGCCTGGTCCAGCCAATGGTGCTGGGGTGGTCGAAGTAGTCGTACTGGTCGCCAAAGGCGTAGGTGCTGCGGGCATACAAGAACTTATCGATCAGCCACTTGTGGCTATCGAGCCAGATCTCATATTCGCCGCCGTCGTTGCCAGTGTCTTTGTAGTGGGCCCCGTAGTAGTCGGCGTAGAAAATGCAGGGGTAGCCATCCTGGCGCAGCAAAATCAGCGCGTAGGCCAGGGGCTTAAACCAGGGCTCCACTACCGATTCGAGCGATTGCAAGGGTTGCGAGTCGTGGTTGTCGACTAGGGTAACGGCGAGAGCGGGCTGCTCTTTGACCAGGGTGTTGTCAAAAATGGTGGTGAGGTCGTAGTCGCCACCGGCTTTGCTGGCCTCGCTGAAGTTGTAGTGCAAGGGTGCATCAAATAGATGCACATCGCCTTCGGTTACTTCAATAAAGTGGTGCAGCGCCTCAATTTCGTAGGACCAATATTCGCCCACCGCGAACAGCCTGCGGCCCGCCTGGTATCGGCAGTGCTGCAGCCAGTGGGGGAAAAAACCGGCTCGCACGTGCTTGACCGCATCAAAGCGAAAGCCATCGACCTGGGTGGTGTCGGTGTACCAAGTTCCCCACTCCTTGAGGGCGTTGCGCACCTCATCCGATTCCATGTCGAGGTCGCAGCCCATTAGGTAGTCAAAGGCACCTTTTTCAAGGTCCACATTTTCGTCAAAAGATTTGCCTTTGAAGAGATAAACCGCGTCGTAATTGGGATCGTTTTCGTCGTGGTCAACGGCATCAAAATGCCACCAATGCCACTCCATGTCAGAATACTTGCCCTGGCGACCGGGGAATTTGAAGTGTGTCCACACTTTGACCATGCGATTTTCGTCAATTTGCTCATGACGATTGTCGTGGCTCATGGGAGTAGCTTCGACTTCTTCGGCTTCATCGCCGCCCATCATATGGTTAAATACCACGTCGGCGTAGACGCGAATGCCAGCCTCTTTGGCAGTTTTGATGGCTTGGATATATTCGTCTTTGGTGCCGTATTTAGTGCGAACGCTGCCTTTTTGGTCAAATTCGCCGAGATCGTATAGATCGTAGACGCTATAACCTACGTCATAACCACCGGCGCTACCTTTGTAGGCCGGAGGTAACCAAAGTGAGGTGATGCCTGCTTCTGCCAAGTCCTTAGCGTTGTTGGCCAGCTCGTTCCAAAGGTTACCATCGGGCTCAATGTACCAATGGAAATACTGCATCATCACGCCATTCGGCTCAGACATAACCCGTGGGCTCCGTTAAATAATAAGAAATGTTAGCTCCGCGATTATGGCAGATGTTTTTGGTTTTCCAGTCTGCCTATTGGAGTATTGCCAAAGGTTCTAATTTCTGCTTAGCTGTTTACTGTTGCGCTTTTGGGTAGGAAGGGCGTGCTGCTTTATTTAGTTTCTAGACATCATTAAATAAGGCATCTTCACACGCATTACCTGATACGTAGACGCATTCTTTTTTGTGAATGAATAGAACTTAGCGAGCGTCAGTTTCAGCCGGTCATTTTCAAGGCAGCGGGGAACGCGATCGCACCCCTCCAGCGTCTCAATCGCTGCTCTCAATTCTTTGAACTTACGCGTTGTCACTAGCACCCGGTTCTCCACACAGCCCGTCGTCTGGTTAAAGGCTTTAACCAAACCGCAAACTCGGGAAAATTCTCAAACTGATCCCAGTAGGCCTTGGCTCCGCGATGGATGAGGTGGGTGCGACAAAAATGCGGTGAGTTCTAAGCTCAGTACCAGGCCTAAAATTATGCTGATCGCCGCTGGCATCTCAGTTCTCCTGGGCTAAGCCCCGCCCTACTCATCTCGACCCCCAGACCGCCGGGGTAAGCGTATGCTACACGCAGCCTGGAGGCTTTACCGCTTCGCGGGATATCTCGTTCTGCCATGGCTCTGAGCAGCTTCCCTAAAGGAATGTATTGATCAAATCGTTACCAGCCATCGTTGGCAGGCCTAGCGGTTTACCGGTAAGCCAGTTCATACTGCGATCGCGCCCGAACCCATGTTTTCATCCAGCCTGAATTAGAGCATATGACCTCCACCGCCGATCGCCCGCTTGAGATTCGCCCCGCCACTCCTGCCGATGTGCCAGCCCTAGTGGACTTGATCAAAGCCCTAGCCGATTACGAAAAGCTGGCCCACGAGGTGACCGGCAGCCCCGACGATTTGGCCGCTGCTCTGTTTGGCGATCGCCCCTACGCCGAAGCCCTGCTGGCCTGGGTTGACGACCAGCCAGCGGGCATGGCCCTGTTCTTCCACAACTTTTCGACCTTTTTAATGAAGCCCGGCATTTATCTGGAAGATCTCTTTGTCTACCCCGACTACCGCCGCCAGGGTATTGGCAAAGCGTTGCTAGTGCATTTGGGCAAGCTGGCCCTTGAGCGCGGCTGCGGTCGCTTTGAGTGGAGCGTGCTCGACTGGAACACCCCCGCGATCGAGTTTTACCAAAGCATGGGCGCTGAGATTAAGCCCGAGTGGCAGACCTGCCGGGTGGCGGGGACGGCGTTGGAGAGGTTTGGGGGGATGTAGAGAGTGGGCGAGTGGGAGGGTAGGCGAGTGGGAGGGTGGATGGGTGGATGAGCAGGAAACGAGTGGGAAGGGAGGGGCAGAAGACCATGCAGATTCAGGCTGAAACTTTGAATATTGATATTTCTAGAGCACCGGTAAAGTATCTAGATGACAGCCCCCATTCTGCTGCCCTAGCTCTTCTGCCTAAGCACCTTGGTTTCGCGGCTCCGCCGCCCGCAAAACCTCCGACGAGCATTCCAATGCAGAGCACTGTAAAGGACAGCAAATATTGAACCAGCGCTTTAAACTCAAACCTTTTCCACCCCCCCCTTCCGCCTACCCATCTACCTGCCTACCTTCC
The DNA here is from genome assembly GCF_039962255.1 of Leptolyngbya subtilissima AS-A7. Lineage (NCBI taxonomy): Bacteria > Bacillati > Cyanobacteriota > Cyanophyceae > Leptolyngbyales > Leptolyngbyaceae > Leptolyngbya > Leptolyngbya subtilissima. The sequence goes on from NZ_JAMPKY010000002.1 coordinate 400,086, forward strand.
CACTCGCCTACCCGCCTACCCCTCCACTTCCCCATTTCCCAGGTATGATTCTGGCCAGAGAGTCTCAGAATTCGGTTCTATATGGCACAGATTTTTATCTCGGCGGGCCACGGCGGCTTTGAGAATGGGGTGGTAGACCCCGGTGCCGTGCTGCCCAACACCACCGAAGCGGCGGAGATGATTCAGATTCGCGATTTGGTGGTGGCTGAGCTCAGGTCGCGCCAGCTAGCCGTGCTGTCTGTGCCCGATGACCTCAGCGCCGCCGCAACCCTAGCCTGGATCAACGCCCGCTGTCGCCCTGAGGATGTGGCCATCGAAATCCATGCCGGGGTCTACAGTGACCCAGCGGTGAGGGGTTCGGCAGTGTTTTATATTGCTAAAAACGACACGCGCCGCACCCATGCTGAGATTGTGCTGCTGGCTCTGCTGCGCCGCATACCCCAGGTGCCTAGCCGAGGCGTTAAGCCCGACACCGAATCGCCGACGGGTCTGTTGCCCTTTTGTCGCAACTTGGGCTGCCCTTCGCTGCTAATGGAGGTGGGTTACCTGAGCAATCCCCAAGATTTGGCCGTCATTCAGCGGCAGCGGCGCGATGTGGCCCTGGGTGTTGCCGATGGGCTGGCCTCCTGGAGCCGGGCGGTAGGCAGCGGTACCCCCACTGCGCCTGGGAGCAACCTGCCCGAAATTCGCATTAACCTCAACGGCGGGATTTACCCAGAGACCGGCATCATCGTCAACGGCAATGCCTACGTGCCCGTCGACATTGCCGACTTGCTGGGGGTAGACGCGACCAGTTCTCCCAACATCACCCGCATTCGCTACGCCAACGTGGTCTACATCAAAGCGGTGGATCTGCAAAACTACAACGTGACGGTGACCTGGGATGCAGCGAGCCGCACGATTCGGCTGCGATCGCGCACGGGCACTCAATTTTGCCCTGGCTCGATGGATCGCATCATGGGCAACGGCAGCACGTCGGATACACAGTTGACCCTGTTTTTGCAGAGCGTCAACCAGGGTGCCGTCAATACCTACCGCGACCTGCCCAAGCTCTACCGAGAAGAAGCGGCGATCGAAGGGGTCAACCACGACATTGCCTTTTGCCAAATGCTGGTCGAAACCAACTCCCTCAACTTTGGCGGCAGCCTCAACCCGGCCCAAAACAACTTTGGCGGCATTGGTTCACCCACGGGCGGGCCAGAGGGGTCATCGTTCCCCAGCGCTCGGGTGGGGGTGCGGGCGCAGATTCAGCACCTCAAGGCCTACGCTAGCCTCGACCCCCTGGTGCAGCGCCAGGTCGATCCTCGCTTTTTGTTTGTGGTGCGGGGAGTTGCCCCCCTAGTGGATCAGCTCAGCGGCCGCTGGAGCGCCGACCCAGAATATGGCCGCAAAATTATGGCCTTTCTGCGAAGGCTTTACGAGCCTATCGTGCCGCCCTAAGCGACCAGTTTGATCGCTGTCCCTTTTGGGGCAACTTGTATGTACCGAGATCGTCACAGGGATGATTGGATCCTAATGTGCCGGGCTGAGCCATCGGTGATACCGTAAAAAGCGCTGTCCGGTGATCCCACACGTTCTCTACGTTTTGCCGCAACCGATGACTTTACTTCGCCAACCCCTGTTTGGGCTGCTGCTCAGCCGCTCCCGAGGCTTTCTTAAACATGGCATTAGCCTATCGGTGCTGTGGTGGCTGGCGACGCTGCCGGTGCAGGCGGCGGTCGAAATGCGGGTAGCTGTGGGCGATCGCCTCAATCAAGCGGTGGTGGGCAGCTCTACCCCAGCGGTGGTTAAAAACGGGACGGGCCAGGGAGTGGGCCAGATTCCCCAGGGGCGATCGGTCACCGTCACTCCCCAGGGAGGCGGGCTGAAGCTAGCCGACTGGCAAGGGCAAGCCTTTTGGGTAGAGCCGACCGGTGGCGGCTACATCTTTATCAACGACAAATGGTACCGGGGTAAGGTGCTGGTAGTGCCCATTGAGGGCAAAGTGACCGCCGTCAACTGGGTGGATCTCGAAGCCTATCTCTACGGCGTTGTTGGCGGCGAAATGCCTGCTAGCTGGCCCCAGGAAGCACTCAAGGCCCAGGCGGTAGCCGCTCGCTCCTATGCCCTTTATCGGCGCGATCGCACCCAGGGCGACCTATTTGATGTAGGGGGCACCACGGCCCACCAGGTTTATGGCGGGCTAGCAGCCGAAGCTCCCTCTGTACAAGCTGCAGTCAACGCTACCCAGGGCCAGGTGCTGACCTACGGCGGTCGGGTAATTGAGGCCGTGTTCCACTCCTCCTCCGGCGGCTATACCGAAAATTCCGAAGATATTTGGCAGCGCGCTACCCCCTACCTGCGCGGCGTGGCCGACTACGACCAAGAGGCCCCGGTATTTCAGTGGTCTGAAACCTTTTCAACCCAGCAAGTTGCGCAGCGCATTACCGGCATTGGCCGCCTGACCGGAGTTGTCACTGAGCGCGCCACTCCCCAGGGGCGCATCACCTCCATCCGGCTTCAGGGCACCCAGGGCAGCCGCACCATGACCGGCACCGAACTACGTCAGGCGTTAGGGCTGCGCAGCTCACTGTGCTCTCTTACCCTGGCGGGCGACACCCTACGGGTTGACGGGCGCGGCTATGGTCACGGCCTGGGGATGAGCCAGTGGGGCGCGCGCGGGCTGGCTACTCGAGGCCACAACTACCAGCAAATTTTGGCCCACTACTACCAGGGCACTGCTCTTTCTAATCTGCGAGTAGCCGCTACCCCCAAGCAAGATGCGCCGCTGCTGCTAAATCCCAAAGGGCTTCAACCTGGCTTGGCTCGCTAAATCGGCGGTGGTAGAGGTTGCGATCGCGCCGCCCGATATGCCAACTTCTATGTCTGCCTGGACGTATGGTGTAGTTGATTAGAGCACCACGTTGAAACCGTGGGAGTAGTAAGCCCTTAGAACGCTTGAAAATTAGAGCGTTTTATGTTTCATACAGCAACTAGTGTGTCTCAGTTGCATCTCTAAACCACATCTTTCTAAGAAACTTTCAACCCCTGCCTTGTTCGCTTAGTAGGGGTTGAAAAAGTGATGCCAGTGACAGACATACCAGAGCGGAGTACTTAGGATAGGAGTTCTGTGAGCGAAAGTATTAATTTGATTAAAGATTATTCTTTCTACTCCAATCCATCGGATTCTTTAGGGAAGACTTGAGAAGCACCCGCTAGGCTCAATATGCTCAAACATTCATTGGTTCTTGGTACGGCTTTAGCCGTCCTTTTCCCCGCAGCCGCCCAAGCGCAGACTATCCCCTATAACAATTTAGAAAGCGTTTGTGAAGGTCGGGTAATTAACTCAAATATCTGCGTAAAATCTGTAGATGATAATGAATTCAGATATCTAACTGTTAATTCTGACCAGGGTCTAGTCACTATAGGCGTAAGCATCATCTCAGAACGCCCTCTCATGTCAATCAAGCTAGAAGGCGAAGAGGATTTACGCTTTGTCCTATTGGATAAAGAGGGCGACCTGTACTACGAGTCAGAACAAGGTACCTATGATGCCTTTAATAGATATTATTCAAATGAATTTGTCTATTTGTTTGACTCCTATTAACTTACTGTTGTGAAATAAAGAAATATTAGTGTGGAACCCTCTGGCTGTTGTGAGCTGTCCACAAGCTATCTACAACAACCTTAACTAGCTTCAGTACCGCCATTCACACCCCTACTAATACTGTCCCTTAGCTATGGCTGAGGGTGTTCTATTTACTACGCACCCAAATAATGAGTGGCACGTTAGTTGTCAGCCATTTCGTCTCCTAAAGTGAAGTTGTTACCCCCTGCTTGATCAGCACACTAGCGATCGCGATCACCCACGAAACGATTGCACCGACACCGACCCCTTGCAAGAACGCCCACCAGTTATAAGATATATCTCTTACATGTCTCTATAATCCTCCTGAAACGTCTATTTCGTGGGCGCCTTGGACAACTACGCTCCCCCTTAGCCTGCTCTGGCTCGTTAGATCGGTGGCGATAGAGGTTGCGATCGCCCCACCCATTGTGCTAATTTCTATATCTGCCCGGACGTATAGCTCAGTTGGTTAGAGCACCACGTTGACATCGTGGGGGTCACTGGTTCGAGTCCAGTTACGTCCATTCCTTGAAAAGCCTACATTTCAAGGCATCTAGGGCTTGGCCCAATTGCTCGTACTACATAGTCAAAAAGTCCACCGCCATTTTGCCGCCATTCTCAAGAAGCGGTTTAGGTTTTGCTGGAGTCTAGAAAGCTCGTGGCTCGGCTAGGAGCCGCGATCGCACTGCTGATGATTGTATTTTGCTTCGTACGATTGAACATGAACGGCTTGAGGGTGTTTGGCAGCGTCTCTCTACGGAGGCTGAGGGCTGTACTGATATCGACAAGCTGGTTAAGCTCACTACAGCAATGCACCGCAATAGTGAGCTGAGGCAGCGCCTGCATGGCCTGGAGCAGTCGAAACAGGATTTGGCTGACCAGAATTAGCTGACTCCATCGATCAGTTTGTAGGGCATCTGGTGGGGAGACTGTCTCCCAGTGCCTTCCAAGAACTGCTTGAAATTATTGGCGATGAGCTGAGGGATGAGAATCTGCCTGCGATCGCGGTGTCTGCCGAGGTGGTCTAGCTAGGGGACAGTCTTTCCAAAGGCGACTGGAGTCCTCATGACTACCCAGATTTGATAGAGCACAACAGTCCCTTACCCTCTCGATGGGAACGTCCATGACTACTTAACTAAGACTTGGGCATCCTAGGTAAAGACGCCTTGATTGTGTTTCGTTGTCCGGGTAGTCCAACACCGACAGCGATCAATAAGATAGAGACTTTCCCTACCGACCGATCGCCCACTATGCCTGACACCGCCCACAAGCAAAACATCCTTCAATACGAGTCAATCATTTGGTCAACGGCTGACCTGTTACGGGGCTGTGGCATCAAGGAGTCAGACTGGCCGTCACACATGATGCCGTTCTTTGCCCTGGTGATGATTGAGAGCCGTCTACTCAGGATGTTTGATGAGCTAAAGGCAGAACTAGGGGAAGACACCGTTGATGAGATTGAGCCAGATGAGCTGATCGAACTGATTCAGGATAAAGGGCAGGGCTACAACACCTACATCTTTGAGAAGCACCAGACCTTAAAGGATATCTGCCAGAACGATAAATCCTTTGATGTTGACTTTGATGCTTATCTAAAAGGCTTCGACGGTGAAACCAAAGACCTGCTTGGGGTAGATGCCTTTGAGGGGGAAAAGTTTCTTGATATCAAAGGGGTGATCACCAGTCTTAAGAAAAAGAGAGTGCTGTTTAGCTATGTTAAGGCGTGGAGCAGCATTGACCTGAAGCCGTTTAACAACTCTGCCATCACAACCTTAGAGGAACACATCAAACGCCGATGGGCGGATATCTCAGCAGACACAGCGGGAGAACAGTACACACCAGATGATGTGATCGCCCTGATCGCGGAGATTATCGCCTCTAAGATTGAGGATTCGGATCGCCTGCTGAAAATCTACGACTGTACCTGTGGGGGTGGCAACCTGCTGTTTGGGGTGGAAGACCGGATTAAGGAAAAGGTGAACCGCCTGACTCAGACCTTTGGGCAAGACTGGAATGACGCCCTATACGCTCTGGCCAAGATTGAAAGTCGGTTTCGGGTAGATTCTAAAATCGAGCATGGCAACACCCTAACCGATGACAAGTTCTTTGATGATGAGTTTGACGTGGTGGTGGCGAATCCGCCCTATGGGGTGGACTGGAAAGGCTTTCAGAAAGATATTCGCAATGATAAGACCCAACGCTTTCACCATCTGCCCTCAGTGGGAGATGGCCAGTTGTTGTTTATGCAACACCTAATCTCGAAGATGAATGCCACGAGTATGGGGGTAGTAGTTCACAATGGCTCGACCCTGTTTAGTGGAGATGCCGGATCGGGGGAAAGCAATATCCGTAAATGGATGCTGGATAACGATTTGGTGGAAGCGGTGATCCAGTTGCCTACGGATGAGTTTTTTAACACCAATATCTACACCTATCTGTGGGTGCTGAATAAGCAGAAACCCGATGGGCGGAAGGATCAGGTGATGTTGATTAATGCCAGTGAGAAGTTTAAGCCCCTGAAGAAGAGCAAAGGCTCGAAACGGAAAGAGGTGGATGAAGCTAACCGTTTAGAGATTGTAGACACCCTCGATAAGTGGACGGATCACGACTATGCAAGGGTGTTTGATAAGGAGTTTTTCTATTTTAATAAGCAGGCAATTATGCTCACGAATGTGGATGAGCATGGCAAAACGTTTGCGGATCGCTTGAAGGAAGGGAAAAAGAGCCTAAAGCTCACACCTGTGAAGTTAGATAATGGGGAGCGGACACTCACCGAGTTTACAATTTTGAGTCCTCCTAATGCTGAATTAGAAGAAGGAATTGATAACGAGAAAGTCTTGGCGGTGTATCACGAGTTGGATATTAAGCCTTTTGTGAGTTCGTTGGACTATCAGGAACAGCGGTTGGTGGTGGCAACTGAGGAGGCACAATACAGCTTTGATGCTGACCGAGAAACGCTGATTAAGGAAGTATTAGGTAAGCGGGAAGCATTGGGCTGTGGAAAGATTGTGGTGAAGTCTGCGTTTAAGAAAAGGACAAAAACAAAACCGGAAAGCATTGTGATTACGGTGGAGCTAACGCCGGACTATCAGAAGGATTATGAGATTATTCCTTATCATCGTGACCCGGATGAGAATTGGGCGGCAATTGAGGCGTTTATGGCAAAGTATATTACGAAGCCGTTTGAGTATTTGGACAATGTGTTGGGGGTAGAGATCAACTTTAACAAGGTATTTTACAAGTCTGAACAGTTAAGAAGCGTGGAAGAAATCTTAGGTGAGATAGACGCTTTGAATGATGAATTAAAAGTGTTAGAAGAGGAGCTAACGCTATGAGAGAGGCACTACAGACTTATGAAGAATACAAAGATAGTGGGCTTGCTTGGCTAGGTGACATCCCCAAAGACTGGAAATTAAATTTTTTAGTCAAAGTTTTATCTTCACTTGTGGACTACAGAGGGCGAACTCCCAAAAAAGTAGGTTTTGATGAAAATGGAATGCTTCTCGTCACAGCAAAGAATATTAAACAGGGAAGTATTGACTATTCACTTTCAGAAGAATTTGTAGATATTGATGATGTTCAATCTTTACTCAATAGGGGAAAGCCAGAAGTTGGCGACGTATTATTTACTACAGAAGCTCCACTTGGCGAGGTGGCTAATGTTGATAGAACTGGTTTTGCCCTTGCTCAGAGAATTATCAAGTTTCGGGGGAACGAAAAAGCCCTCGATAACTACTTCATGAAATATTGGTTGATGTCATCAACCTTTCAATACAGCTTACAGCGTCATGCAACAGGGTCTACTGCTCAGGGGTTAAAAGGTAGTAAGGTCAGGCTACTGAATATTGTCCTTCCTAGCCTCACTGAACAGAAGGCGATCGCCCACTACCTCGACACCAAAATCGCCCAGATTGATTGCAAAATTGACTTGCTCATCCAAAAATCCCAACGCTACCAGGAACTAAAAAGAACGCTTATTAACGAAACCGTTACACGCGGTCTTGATAAGTCTGCGTCCATGAAAGATAGCGGCATCGAGTGGATAGGAGAGATTCCTGAGCATTGGTATATATATAGAATCAAAGATTTCACCTATGTCAAAGGTCGGATTGGTTGGCAGGGTCTTCGCAGTTCAGATTTTCTAGACACAGGTGATCACTACTGCGTAACTGGTACTGACCTTATCAATGGCTTAGTTAATTGGTCAGACTGTTACTTTGTCTCAAAGGCGAGATACGAACAAGACAAGTACATACAGCTTAATATTGGTGATCTTTTGATCACAAAAGATGGAACCATAGGAAAGACAGCCTTAGTAGATGTATTGCCCAGAAAAGCAACATTGAATAGTGGGCTATTTGTCACAAGGCCTTTGAAAGGCAAATACTTAAACATTTTTCTATACTGGGTACTTAATTCATCCGTTTTTAGGAATTACATTGACTTAACTAAGGGTGGCTCTACAATACAGCACTTATATCAAAACGTTTTTGATCGTTTTTTGTACTGCTGTCCTCCATTGACTGAGCAGCAGGAGATCTCCAATTATCTATCTCAAAAAACCAATCATATTGATCGGATGATCGAGAATGTCAATTCAAAAATTGAAATTCAAAAAGAACTTCGCAAAACACTAATTAATGATGTCGTAACAGGCAAAATCAAGGTAACCTAACTCATGAGTGAACTACACCTCCAAGACAAATTCCTCATCCCCTTCATCAAGTCAGAGTTAGGCTACCGGGAAGTCAAACCCAATACTGTTACCAGTTCCCTCTTCATTGAGGAAGACCTGCAAGCCTTTATTTCCGCCACAGAACTCAATCAAAAATCCTACGAAACTCTGCTCCAAAAATATAGTGGTGATGCCAAAAAGCTTCTGGCTGACCTCATCGGTCTCATTCAAGAACGGATCGCTAGCAGTCGGAACATGGCATTGTTCATCAATGCCAATAAATCCGTTACCCTTCGAGGAGTTAAGCTCCACCTCTTCTATACCGACGACAGCGTTATCCACGACAGCGAACTATTCAACCAAAATATTTTTTCTGTTATTCAAGAATTACCTTACAAATACGAGTATGAAGGCAAGCGTATTTTTTCCTTCCGCCCTGACCTGACCTTCTTTGTCAATGGTCTATATCTTGGCTATAGCGAACTCAAAGCTAACTTCAGCAACCAGACTGCGAAGAAAAACGGACGGGGCAAAGTCACTAAAGACTACTTTGAAGCCGTCAGAAAGTATTATGAGGTTTTCGATCAAAATTCTCACCTCAGCGACTCCGAAAAAGAACGCTACCGCCGAGACTTACTCAAAATCTTCGAGAAAGCAATTCACATCACCACCACTGACATTGCTGAAACCTACGTTATTCGCACCATTGACCAGTTCTTTGATGAAGCCCTAGACACTTGTAGAAAAGGTAAGTTTGATCGTGAAGAATACGATAAACACGTTTTTGAAGTCTTCAAACCTTATCCGCTTCTCAACTCTGATGCCGGCAAAAAAGACAAGCTAAAAGAGCTATTCAGCTTCCACTATGGCAAAAGCTTTATCGAAAAAGAAATTCTCTATTACAATTTCATCGAGCGAGAAGTTTACACCGTCAACGGCAAAAAGGAACTCAAAGACGAGAAAGGGCAACTCATTTGCCCCCGTCCTAAACAAAAATTTGGCACCGATAAGATCCTGGCAAAGATAGACGAGTTCCTAGAACACGAAACTGAAGATGACTACTTCATTCATCAGCTAGAGCAACAGCTTGCCCACGTTGCCCCTACAAAACGCGCCGAACTAATCGAAAAGCGCAAAACCTACGCCAACAACAAAAACGTTTATTCCCTGTTGCTGCAATATGCCGCTGGCTTTGGCAAATCTAACATTATCGGTTGGACGGCTCTACAACTCAAAGACCTCCGCCGTAATGGTGGGTATGTCTACGATAAGGTCATGATCGTGGTTGATCGCCTGCAACTCCGTAGCCAGATTGACGCCAAAATGCGGAACATGAACATAGAAAATTCTATGTTCCTTGAGGCCCACGACAAGAAGACCTTTCAGGAAGCCCTTACTTCCGATAAACGCTTAGTCATCATCAACCTACAAAAATTCCAAGACGTACGGAATATTCTCGATGCCGATACCCTACAAGCTTTGGCCAATCTCCGCACCGTTTTTCTAATTGACGAAATTCACCGCTCCAACAGGGGAAGCCAACACGAAGAAATGATCAATATCTTCGATGTATTACAAACGCCCTTTGATGCCAACGACACCTACAACCAAACCCGCACGAAGAAAAATCTGATCATCGGCTTTACAGCCACCCCAGACGATAACACCCTGGCACGATTCGGAGAATTTAGCGGCTATGCCGAAAGCGAAAAGCTGTGGGTGCCCTTCGACGCTTACACCATGAATGAAGCTATCAAAGACGGGTTCATCCTCAACCCCATCAAAAATATTGTCCCCGTTGCTTCGAAGATGCTGTTTGACGTTCCCAACAATGAGCTAGAGGGCTTTGAGGAACCAAATTACAAAGACGCTGAAAAAAAGCAAATCTACGAAGAGCCCGAACGGATAGACGCAATCAGCAGATACATTGCTGATTTACTCGTCAAAGATGTCTATCGACAAGTCAGAGGTACGGGCAAGGCCATGCTAGCGGTATACTCCATTAAAGCCGCGATCGCCTACGCAGAAGCCGTTAAACGCCATTTTCAGGAGATCACTCAACAGCTCAAATACGCTAAATATGCGGATGCCCCGATCTATGTCGTCTATTCCAGCAGTCAAGATCAGCAAAGCGCCACTGGGTTAAATGATGGGCTTAGCGAAGAAAAAGTCTTAGAAAACTTTGCCTTGCGAAAAAACGGCTTAATTATTGTCGTTGCCAAGCTACAAACAGGGTTTGATGAGAGACGACTACACACCCTATTCCTCGATAAAGAAATTAAAGGTATTCCCGCAATTCAAGCCATTTCACGGGTAGACCGAACTGCCAAATATAAAAACGACTGTAAGATCGTTGACTTCTCCTACAACAACGTCAACGTCCAAAATATCAAAGAGGCCTTCGAGCATTTTTCTGATGTCGTGGTGAGTGACTTCGACCCATTCAGTGATCAACGGGTTTTAGACATCGTCTTTTCGGAACTCAAAAAGTCTGGGGTTTACAACCAGTTCTTTGATCTCTTCCTGCAAATCTTCAATGATGATGCCAAACGCAATGATCCAGAAAGCTACCTTGACCTAGAAAGCAGCATTGAGAAACACATCTCAGCCAACCCTCAGCATACGGCTGATGCCAAAGCGAAAGCGGCTCAATACTTCACTATCCTCAACCGTATCGAATATGTCATCACATTAGATGATAAATACAAAGAGCCAACCTTTCTGGCATTCTTACGCTTATTTAATAGGCTCTATAATCAGTTGCATCGCACCGATGATGTAAAAGATCCCATTGAAGTCTACTTTGATAATCAGATCGGCATTATCGAAGTTGAACTACAAGAAACTGAGCAAAAAGAGAAACGAGAGACCAAAGTTGCTAAGGGCAAGGAACTCAGCAGCACAGTCTACCAATTTGACATTCTAACAATTATTGAAGCCCGTAATGAGCAAGAAGAACTCAAAGCCGAACGTATTAAAGAGTTTGAGTCAAAAATCCAAGATTTATTCAAATATGTTAGGGGATCTGAAGAAGGGAAACGCCTGATCGTCAAAATCAATTCTGACGTATCCGAAGATGAAATCTATGATGACTTCGCCAAAATCTACCGAAAATATAAAATCCTTAATCGGAAGACCGTAGGAGAGTATTTTTTCAGAGAAATGGAAGATCTCGTCAACAAACTCTGTGATGACTTTGAAGCCATGATACTTAATTCCAGCAAATAATATTGGCAGAGAAACTGTAAATGAAACAAGAAAAAGCAGTTATAAGAACAGTTGCATAATTAGAGTTAGATATATCTAATCAGCTATAGAAATACTATATTTCTGCGATTAAAAATTGGATAATTTCCTTTGCACATTCTAAATCTATCTCAAAAAATTCGCCTGCTTTCTTGAAGTTAGCAAGCTCTTCATGGATACGTTGCTCAACGATATATGGATCTTTTGTTCGCCAGTAATCGACGACCTTAAATGATGTCGGTAGTCCATACTGTTCGCTCAGTTCCCTTGCGCGTTTATCAGGATTTCGGGCTGTGAAACCAATTTTGTACACACCTGGCATAAGATCATTAGCTAGGAGATAAACGAAACCTTCCTCGACCTTACTATGGTTTATATCAATTGATTCCCATTTGCGTCTTTGCTGAGTTATCTGAAGATGTGTTTCTTCACGCTTTGCTATTTTCTCCCTGTTTTGAGCTTCTCGTGCATCAGCAATGTAATTTAGAAGTGCTTGGCAATGGGACTGGCCTGTATCCATAAAGTTTTTTACTTCATCGATTACCTTTAGAATTTCTACAGGAGCTTTACTAGCATTGTAAATCTCAAAAAGCTCTTCCCAGCTCTCGTTTAGTCTTGCCCAAGTATGTCCTGATTGCCAGTCAATATCTAGTTCGCCGATTCTTGATAAATCAATTGTTCCAGCATTAATTCGCTTGATATAGAGATTTTGCGTTTTTATCTTGGTTAGAGCCATCTCGCCCATGCTACAGATGTAGTACATGACCCTGCTTCCAGCCTCACTATGGCTACATATTTTTTCTAGATAGTCAAATCCATAAGTTTTCTCATATCTTTCTTGCCACTCCTCAGTGTACTTCCATGAGTCGGGGCAATCTAATTTTTCTGGAAGGTTAATTAAGCTCATTGTGCTTTTTTCAAGCTCTGGATAGTCTTGTCAATATTTTGTTGATACCCACATGATGGCCTAACTCAATCCGTCTTGCCAAGGACATGGGAGAGTTGCTCCCATATCCTTGCGCTGGAACTACGCTACTCTCTCAAACGGAATTAGATCGTCATGAGTGTTACACAGCACCATTAGATCAGGCTTGCCCCATATCTTTGCTTGGCATTCTGGACACTGATACACAACCTTATTGCGGCTAGGTTGTCGCTGCATTCCTGGCCCAGCTAGCCAGGGCAACCGTAGATCATCAGGCGTAGCCTCAAAAACCCGCTTGAAGGCTCCAGCTTGATCAATATAGTGCGACATACTAGAGCCTGTTTTCTTGCCTCCTGGTTGAGCTATATCGCTGGGTATAAGACCGATCGCAATCATCTTATCTGACCATTCCCGGTTGTGGTATCCGCCTTTGCTAGGTGTGCCAAAATCTTGCTGCCACTGGTGAGCCATCTCATGAACCAGCGTAGAAAAGATGTCTTCTAGTGGGCGTTCAAGCAAATCAGGGTTAAGGCTAATCTCGTGGGTGTAATGAGTGCCATCAGACCAGCGCTCTGAAGCAAAAAAACCTAGCGCTTTAGATTTGCGGCTGAAGTTGAGTAGGCAAGGGTTAAGGCTGTTTTCAAATAGTGTTTCATTGAAATAGTCGTAAGCGTTTTGATATGCCCCAAACTGGGCAGTTGTCGGCGGTGCTGGTTTCATCGTCATTTCCCAGAGTTGAGTCGTACGATTAAAAACAAATAGGACAGCTCAAAAGAACTGCCCTGTGGATGTGGTTTAGTATTCGCTGGGTAGCAGGATCGTTGTGTATCCGCCATCGCCTAGATAGGTACTCACCCAAACAGGCTTATCATTAATGCAGTAGTACGACATCACCCGACCGTCACCCATTTTGATGGCGATTGCATTGAGTTTGCCATCGTCGCTAGTCGCTAGAGCCTGCAAAGCAATCTCTTCTTCTGTCAGGCTAGGAAGTATTTCGTTATAGTGCCCAGCCTTACCAAAGTCGCCTGAAACGTGGCGTCTGAGTAAATTGCTAGGGGAAATACCCGCTTGTTCTAATACATCTAGGGCGGCTGGTGTAGCGGTGCAGTGTTGAAGGTTAAAAAGCATGGTGCAATCCTCAAATGAAGGGAGTAGAGGGATAAGGCAGACGCGATCGCCTGCCCTGAGAATGACTAACGGATCATTTTGTTGGCTTCGATGAATAGGCTTGCGGCGGTGCTATGTAGCAGCTCTGGCAATGCCTGAAGCTCATCTTCTGAGTAGTCAGCAGACCAAACCTGTTTGGCCTTGGTAATGCAAGCTTGATATCGGTTAGATACCCGCTCTAGGGCCGATAGATACGCCTCTCTAGCACTGGCTGGGGATTCATGCCCCGGCGCTGGTGTAGTGGCCTGTGGAGCATTCTCAATCAAGCTCAGCTTGCCTTTAGAATCTCGCGTGAGCTGAATGGTTGCCCCTTCCCTTAAAGCAGTTAACGTTGAATCGTTAGCGGGTCGCCATAGGGTCTGTTCGGTACCATCCTCAAGCCGGATATCAGCCACAGTGCGAGAACCATGCTTAGTGTTGACTTGTCGAGGTGTCTTAGCCAGGGTTGCAATGAGTAGTTGTGCCATTGTTTTGAAGACTGTAAATGGATGGAGGGTAAGGGAGGGAAAGCCCTCCCCAGGTGGCTAAAATTCGCCGATTTCGCTTGTGTTGGAGCTGTCGAAGCTAGCGCCCCATGACCCGAAAGCGTGGGTCTGTTGCTGGTGATATCGGCCTCTCATTTCAGCCGACATTTTCAGCAGCTCCTTAACCAGCGATGCCCGATAGAGCGGATCTTCAACGATGCGCGTGTAGTCGGGTAGCCCTTTGATGGCATCCTCTACGCCCTGCTCAATGCTGGAGTTAATACAATCCTGTTCAAGCTGGGCTTGTTTGGCCTGTTCGTAGTTAGCTAGAGAAACTATCATTGACGTTAGACCTATGTAGTAGTGGGTTTAGGGGGGAGAGCAAGCCGCCAAGCATCTGCTCTCCCTTTGTCGTTCAGTATTTTTTGATCCATTCCAGGGCTTCACTCTCAGAGGTGAACCCTTTCCAGATCGATGCCCCGGTCGCCTTGGTTAGGCGTTCCATAATGAAGTGGATGCACGATCGACGTTCTAGCCAGAAGGCGTAGACATCGGTTTCTGAATGGAGCGGTACTCCGATTGATACTCCTCGAATCATTGGGTTTTTCCTCAAATGATCATTGTCTAAATTGCTTTGTCGCTGGGGTTGCATCCCGTTGGCACCGTTTGCCGTGGCTGTGGCTCCTCATCCCACCGGCTTGCTTGTTTTCATACCCTTATTGTAATTCATCGAAACGGTGAATGTCAACATCATTTCGGTTGTTTGAGAATATGTTACGATGAATTAATTCACCGATAGAATGAATCGAGGTAGAGTAACCATGTTGATAACCATGCTCCCTGATATGCCCATTAAGTGGAGGCTTGCGGCTGTAATGGCAGACCGTGAGATAGATAACCAAAAGCTGCATGAACTCACGGGATTGCATTTAGGGACAATCTCGAAGTTAAGGAACAATCCACCTAGGAGGGTGGATGTAGAAACCTTAGAGCTTTTGTGTAAAGTGCTGGATTGTCAGCCAGGGGATCTGTTGAGGTATATCCCTGGAGCTGATTAAGTTGGCGATCGCTGCGATCGATGGCGTAGCTGATGAGCTTGGGCTTACCCGCTCTGAAGTGTTGGAGCGGTTAGCTAGATCACCAGGCTTGAATGCTGATGGACTGAAAGAAATTTCTGGGGAGAGTCAAGGCTGACCCCTCCCCCTCGGGCTGCGGGCACCCCTGATCTGGCTAATACCTAGCCGTTCCCCAGGTGCCTGTCTTGCAAGGTGCAAACGCCCTGAAATTAAAAAGGAGGTTATCTCAGAAAGGGAACTCTAATTTTTTACAGTAGAAAATTTTAGGTTCAAATTTTTCTGAGGCGATAGCATCCTTCGGTCAAGGAGGACTCGTATGATTCAGAAGATGATATTTCTACAATCTGTGGAAAGATCTAATAGTATTCAGATCCATTCCTGGTTTAGCTTTGAAGTAAGTAGATAAGAGGATAAAGTATCCCCCTAACTGCTTTGGATGAGTTCTACAGCCTCAGCCAGCCCAACTGGAATCGGCTGACCTTAACTATCGTCTACCTCTCGATAATTCGAGCTTGTTTAGGTGGCCAAACAAAAATTTAGAAATTCAGGAATGAGAGGGTAATGCAAGACTGCGGTAATTGATAGATGAAATGAGTATTTGAGGTCAAGTGATATTGAGTAAGTTTATGTGATTGCTCTTAGCGCTTATCCTAACGTTCACAATCACCGGGCGCAGATCACTTCTGCTAGCAAGCAGTATGAGTTCCGGCAGATTGCGGTTGTTAGAATGCGCTAACTAGATGAAAATCTTCTGCAAATGCGCTCTCAAATTATCAATGCTATCCCATTTTTTCATCAAACTGGGACTCTCTAACAACTTTGCTTTTGTATCATACCAGCTCCATTCAGCTTGCATAACATCCTGGTCAGCAGGCATCTTTTCAACGTTGCTAAAATCTGCTATCCAACAAATTTTTACCCAGCGAACTATGCCCCACGGCCCCAAGTCCCACTGAGGTTTATCTTCATTATGTTCATTGCACAGTTCAACAACGTGAGTAAGATAACGCTTACTTTGATTTGGGGGTTTCTGAGAAAGAATAATCAGAGAGCCTTTGGGTAAATTGGAGGCATGAGCCTCTACGCCATCACCTCTCTTAAAATTTAGAGGGAAGTAAGAACAAACTGGATATTCTTTATAGGCCCAATCTGTCTCATCATTAATATTCTTTATGTACACCAAACGAGAAAAATCCATTATTCAACCTAATTGATTGATAGAAATAAACAGAAAAATCAGACTAAAACAATATGGGTCTTGATAACTTTGTCAGGATTTAATTCCAACAAGCTACTTTATAATAAAAATTGGCAGCACTTAAACGTTTCCAATCACCCACCGCAGACGATCTCTGATCCTTGCAAATAACCTCTCGACGGTCGGCATGAATTGGGTTTTTTATGTCGGAAAGACCACGACAATCTCTTTATCATTTCCTCAATCATCTATTCTTAGAAGTAATTGTTTTTACGTCTACATCCTCCAAACCTAATTGTTTGAGCAAGCAGACTTCTAGCAAGACTCTTAACTTTCTACTCAAAACTAACAAATCTTGACCAGAAGCCACGTACTCATCCTGCTCAGAAGATAAATGAGTCAAATAATTTCTTGTTTTCCTAATCTTTTTAAGAAAATCGCTCTGCTCCTCTGGGGACGCAAAGAAATTATCAGGCAAACAAAAGCGATATTCACTTATTATCTCCTCTAAACGTTCTCTTAAAGAGAAACTATTTAAATGTGAAAGTTTTTCCTCCTTCAAAATTCTTTTGTATTCTCTTAAATCTAAACTTTCCTCTGTTTCGTTTTCTAGAGCAATAGAGTCTGGAATGGAATTTACAGCTTCTTCTAATGTCTTTCGTACTACCTTCTTGTAAATCCTTTTATCTATGTGTCTCCCAGAGTGTGCAAGGCTATGAAATGCTTCAATGGCTTGAGCAAGACTAAGAAAAAAGTCATTAATATGCCGTCTTGGTATATAGGTCAATCTTAGGTATAGGTCGATGATTGACTCCAATTCTTTTGAATTCTGTTCCCAAAGTCTTAGAAGTTCAGTGAATTGATCTTTTACGTCCTTGAAGCTAAATAAGACTCTCTGAGAATTGAACTTAGCATCTAAATCTTCTGATTCTCCAACTTGGAAATATATCTCAAGTGGAATAAACTTCTCCTTTTCTTCTTCAATAGCTTTCACCTCTTCACCAAAATCATGTATTTCAAAACCCAAATCACTTTTTGCAGTACGCTCAGGCTTGATTAAGCCTGCCATTAAAGCAAAATTGAGATGATCAGGTATCCTAACTTCTTTTTCTATAACTACAATGCCTGATTGAATTTCATATGGATACGTCATTTGACCAGATGCAAAAATTAGCAGCTCTTGAAATAAGTAGATAACATCAACAACGTCTTCTAATCTTTTTTCATTATCTGCTCGAATAATAATAGATTTCCTCTCTTCAAGAGAAACCTTCCTGCCTATATTTCCAAAAAAACCAGCTATTTGTAGTCTTTCCAGCTCAACTGGCTTGTCATAAAGAACCAAAGAAAAATCTAGTAGTTTGCCAAGTTCAATAGGTTCTAGTGTTACCTGTTTTACATTGATTTCTTTGACCTGATTATGTTCATCGTTGGTAGACCAATTAATCTCAAAGTTCGGCAAGTCTACCCAGTCTTCTAAATTTTTATATCTTAAAGAAACACCTTTCAAGAGAATTTCTTCTAACGTCTTGAAGTGATGCCCAATTATCAGATACTTTGCATGAACTGTACTAGTTTGAATACCTGTTTTAAATCCTATGGGCTGAAAACAATTACATAAAGTGACCTTCTTCCCGTTGACTAAATATCCATTTACAATATCAAATTCCAATCTTTGAGGAATCGTATTATCAAATTTAATTTCTTGTAGCTGATCAAGTAGATAGAGTTTTGGAGGCTCTTCAGCGGAGAATGTAAGCCGACCGGATATTTCCTTATCTGGATTATTGGGAAGGAACCAAACGCCGTCTTCTTCAATGCTTTTCATAGCTTCACTTTGGACAACTTATCCTGATTGTACTATGGTAAATGCGGATGATGATGATGCCTCAACACTTGATTCCTACAGAAGGAATTTTGGTTGTGCCAGTGTCAATATTTCACTAAGCAAAATTATGCTATCTAGTTTGTAGAGAAAAACTTCGTGAAGCTGTATCTAGCAATCCTGATGGCAACTACCGCGATCGCTGCTGGCTACAGTAAGTAGAAACCAACCGACCATAAAACAATGCTCCTACTCTTCTCTGCGATCGCCACCGATTCATCTTGGGAAGAGTAGGAGCTGTAGTGTTGTTCTTTAGTGATTCTTACTTGTGCTCTAAGCACTGCCAAGCATAATCACTCAATAATCACATATCGAGTTAAGACTCTCATAACCTCGTTCACCTTACCTGTCGGTACAGGTTTGCTCCATTCGCGTACCTCTGCGAATCCAACTCGGTACAGTTCATGGATCACTCGTTCTATGGCGAAAGCGGAACCTGTGAGAGTAAGCAAGACCTTTTCTCTACCAGGTTCGGCGGTGGATTCGGTGGTCATAGGTGCCTGGGTATTGGCACTGGGTAGGGAAGAAGGCAGGAAGGCTTGAGGCATAGGGATACTCCTTGAATGTAATCGCTTAAGATGACAAACGCATCATACCGCACCCCTCTAGAGAATGTCATCTCTTGCGATTACATTTACGATCCCATGCTTCTTTGGGACGATGGGGACATGGGAAGAGCAGGAAAAGCGCTACGGGAAGTCCTCACGCAGTACGGCATTAGCCAAAACAGCCTTGCTGTAAAAATGGGCTTGCAGCGATCGGCTATCTACAAGTGGTTCCATGAGGAACGCGATCCGACAGCAGAGACAGTTGCGGACATTGTGGAAGCTCTAAAAGGCTTAAACGGCGAGGCCGCCGAAGCTTTCGTCGATTTCTACCTAGGCAATATGCTCAAAAACCAAGACCTTAATCAACCGTAGCAGCCGTAGGATGGATTAACGCAGCATAATCCATGCGGGAAGCACCTTTTGGCTAGGGAAAATACATAGCGTTGATGCGTTACGCTATCGATAACACCTCCTACACACTGTTTAGCATGTCGAAATCAATACCCGAAAATGAGGATTATTATATAGCGCCAGGAATTTTAGGCTTCTACGAAGAGGGAGTTCCTGTAGCTTTGGATGAAAGCAGTGATCAAAGATTAGATCCTGAAAATATAGATGACAAAATAAAAATTTATGAGAGAGAGGTGAGCGGATGGTTTTTGAATAAGGCTGAAGCGATTTTGCAAGATCATTCAACACAATATGGATTTGTTGCTTTAATGATCTGTATTTCTTACTTTGAAGGAGTTGAGCAATACAAGACGGGGATTTCAAGTCATGGAAAAAGTGGAGATTTCTTTGCAAATTCAGTTAGGAGGCTATATGGAGATAAATTCAAAAAAGATGAAATAGATTTCTTGTATTCTAGTGCCAGATGTGGACTTTTTCACAATGGAATGATTAAAGGTCAAATTGTCCTGAACTGTGATTTTCAAGATTCAATTAAAATTGATGAAATCACACATTTGCGGAAAACAAAAGGGAAAAAAGAAAAGAAATTTGCTTGCCATATTAATCCCAGAAAAATGCTAGAAGATATAAAAGAAGATTTTTGCGCTTTTGTGAGGGAGCTGCGTGATGAGAATAATAAAATTTTGAGAGAAAACTTTGATCGCATGTTTGAGATTCTTTAAAATTAAATTTGATTTTAGTTTTACTTTGATAGGGTAAATGGATGTTATTCATCATTAAATGTAAGCTGTTCTAATAAGTAAGTAGGGTGGGCATTGCCCACCATTAAAATTAAAATGCCCCAGTTGGTCTAATCTTCCTTAAAACCAGGCCAGTTCAGCAGGTTGCATTGGGGCGATCGCCCATTCTCTTTGCTGGGCATAGGAAGTCTTATTGCCCGGATCTTCTGAATTGAGAATTGTTTTGCTGTCGGTTGTAGATTGGTCGAAATTAGTAGGGCGAGCTAAAGACCTGTGGATTAGCCCACTGCTGATAAACAATATCCATTCCCCATCACCACAAACCTTGATGGGAAGATCAACATGTCTATCCACAGCGGAAATCAGCATTAAGGTTTTTCTTGCCCTGTCGTCTACATAATATTAATAATCTTATTTTTGAATCTTATATTAGTTCGCTCAGAATTTCCTTAGCTAAATCTTCTGCTTCTTCAACGATTTGTTCGCATAGCCAAAAAGTCGCTGTCCCCCCTATGCCAGCAGCAACGAGCTGGCCAACAATTGGAATCCATTTGGTTGTTTGTTTTGCTACCTGGCGAGTAGCAGTTTTCTTTAGTAGTAATACCAATCCTTCCTTCGCTAAATATTTAGCAGAAAATTGAGTGATTTTAGCCAGCAAGCCCGGAACGGCACCCGCGCCTAAAAGTCTTTTGATGTACTCAAATTGACTTGATGTAAGCCCATAGATATTAGCAACTTCATTCCCAAACTTCAGCAAAAGACTCATGTCTACAGCGATGTCAACTCCAATAATTGGATTGACTCCATTAGCTGCGGCCAGAAATGCATATAAAGGAATCCTATCTCTAGCAAGCTTGCCCTTTTTTTGAAGAGCCTCTTGACTATAAGTACCCATATCAGCTACAAATCTTTGTTGCTTCAATCCATCCAAAGCCTCAGCGATATCGCGAAGAAGATTGCCTAGGTCATACTCTGTGGGTTTACGAGCAGATATAAGATATATTTTTTCGGGACGTGATGGAGAGAGGTTCACTAAAATATCATTAGTAATTATTTTTCTGGTTTCATCTTCTGAGTGCCCATTATCATACATTCCATCCTCAACGGCAGTATCAAACTTGTTGCGGATGACAAAGCAGAGTTTTCCTATTTTGGAAAGCTCCTGAAAAAGGAATACATCATTTTCTGTAAAACGATTTGCTGTGACGAGTAAAAAGCAGTCATAGGTAGTTAATTTTAGATTCTCTATGTACCCTTCTCGAGGGAACTTAAGTGTTCCACACCCAGGAAGATCAACAAATCTAATGCCTTGATGAACAAATGCCTGCGCTTCCAGAGTGGTTTCGACAACCCCGACTGCTGATACCTTTTCCCCAGCTATGGCATTGATGAGCGATGATTTTCCACTTCCAGATGCGCCTATTAAGCCACACAAAACCTCTGCTTCATCAAATTCATTAATTTTCTTCCTGCACTGTTCTGCAAAAGCTACAACTTCAGCAATCAAGCTTTCTGGAGTGGTCGTCATGGTTTGCCTTAAAGAGATTCAAAGGGATAGTGACATATATTCACTCTTCCCAAGATCGCGGGTTGTAGGCCTAGCTCAGGATAATCATCTACTTTTTATGACAAAAGTTTAAATTTTCGACTTAGAAAGATATATTCGTAGCCAAAGACACAAAAGCGTCTAGATCGCATAGATGATCGCTTCCAACAAGAGAAAATCATCTTCTTTGGCAGCTACGCCCGTAGTAAGTAGGGTCGGCACTGCCCACCATTAAATTTAAGCTGCCCTAGTCAGCCCAGTCTTCCTTGAAACCAGGCAAGTTCAGCAGGTTGCATTGGGGCGATCGCCCATTGTCTCTACTGGTGGGCAGTGCCCACTCTACCGTGGCTGCGTGCACTTCGAAGCCCGAGCTGCAGTTCTAGAGACAGAACTGGCACAGCTCAAAAATGTGCTTGAGCAACTTGCCTATACCTCATACGATTGAGAACCGCTATAAATATTAAAAGACCGATTAGAGATATTAATCCTGATCGGTCTTTTAGTACGAATTTTAATAGATAAGCCAAGGGGTATCAATCCTCAACTTACCACCAGTATACGAAATTGTTAATAAGCTATCAATGCTGATTAGCTATTTGCTTTTCAGAACTCGATTATAAGATTGTCGTCATCCTCTTCTCCTAAAGTATGTTCTCTAGGGAAATAGTCTTCTAACTCATTGCGGAACTGATCACTGAAATAGTGAGGACTCAAAGCCTCTTTTAATTGAGAAGGGCGACCTAAATCTAGAGTGTCTTTTGTAGGCACTACCTGAACTTCTGCTCTCTTCAACTCTCGGCGCTGAATGACCTCCTCAAAGTATTCATCGATATTAACCTCGGGAATCTGAAATTCTTTACCGTCAGCATAATGTCTCTTGCTAACCACCTTCAGACCTACACAGGCAAGAATCTTACGAGCGATGGCGTTTTCTTTTTTCAACTTGCTGATATCAATACCGAAGAGAAGCTTGATGTCTGCTGAGTGCTCCCTAGCAACCTCTACTAGCTCTTTAATGTCTTCAACGGTAATAGACTGAGCATTGTCCCTAAAATAGCCTAGGTTAAGGTCACAGGCCAGTCTGACGGTATCAAGGCAGAAGTCCTTATCAGGAGCGTAATAATCTTTCTGCCACTCATCTTTCTGCTCAGCCAACTTGGGGTCGTTCAGATACTCAACCAAACGAATGGCTTGCCAATTGTCATCTTTCTGGTAGAATTTTACATCTTCTTTAATAACATCATTAATAACCAGCGATCGCCTGATGAGACACTTTATCAAACTAGCACTCTCGTCCGGTGTCAACTCTTTCTTTTCTTGAAGAACTTCTATGTCTACATCTTCAGCATTGATGATGGACTCAATCTTAGAAACCTTGATAAACTCTTTAGCCTGCTTGTAGATGATGTCTAATTCAGTCATCTCACCATCAAGGAGTTCAGTCTCAGTGACAAAGTACCCTTCAGCACGGAATTTCTCACGCATCGCTTGGAGGGGGAAAGCGTGTTGGCGAGAGTTCTTAGCCATCATTGCGGCCTTAAGACGATCGAACGGAGTAGCTACAGCCTTCTTCGGTACATCGTTCAAATCAAAAACTTTTTGTTGTGCAGACAAAATATCAGCTAAACATTCCGCTTCAGTCTTCGCTAGTTTAGGATTAGTGGTTGATACACACCATACGACGCGATCGCAACCAGAACGTACCCTATGTAGCCCCTGAGCAAACATCTCAATGGTTGTAAGTTTCAGTTGGTAGATACCACCTACAAAGTTGAAATGACCGTTGGTGAGGCTGATAGCAGTTGCTACAGAAGGAGAACCAATCGATCCAGCAGGACGATAGTTATCAGGGTCGTTGAAGATTTGAGGATAATTAGCTTTTGTGTCACTGGTTATAGCGTCAAACTCAGGGTAGATAGTACCAAGGATGGTAACCGTCGCCGCAAGATCACAGTAGATGAAAGGAGTGCGACATTTAATAGTGTTGTCAAGGTCTGTCAGTACCGCCTCCATATTTTTGCTGGTACGAATCTCCAGGTTAGTCATTCCACCTGCTTTCCCCTTATGAGCTAGAGGCTGGTACATATTTACCAGGAACTCTCCACCTTCGGTGAGTTCGTTGATGTAGTTGTAGGTGGCTTCCGATATGTCAGCATCTAGGTACAGTAAACCCTCACAGGTTGAGACCATTTCCTCTAGAGCCATCCTAACTTCATTACGATTAGATCCAAATGTGCTGCTAAGGGTCAGGTCATTCAGAGTGCTCTCCACTTCATCGATGATGGTTACACAGCCAGAACGCATCTCAGCAGGGATATGAGGAATCGAGTTTATACAGATGACATAACGACCACCCCTGCGGTAATCACCGCCTTTGACGTTGCGGTAGTCCACAAACCCTAGATCGTTCACCAACTTATCTACGATGGACTGACGGTTAGAGACGACCAGAACCATCTTGGGATCATTGAACTGATTCACCCATCGTTTGATGAGGGTGGTCTTGCCAGTACCCTTGGCAGCCTTGATTCCCAACTTAGGGTGATTCTCAACTGGGTAGTTTGAGGTGTACTCCTGGTTTAGTACGATCGCATTTTCAGGAGCGTTGTACTTATAGATAACAGGAACCCAATACTCGTCGTAGTTGGTGGTCGAGTAAGACCAGGTGCCATATTGGTCAGCCCAGCGATGGTAGAGGTCATTGATTCTCTCTAAGGTGTCGTCAGTGATGTCAGGTATGAACTTCTCGATGTCACTGAAAACTTCCGAGAGAGGAACACCGTAATGAATGAGTTTGCAAGCTAGGTAAATGCTGTAGTTGTAACGATTGCCTTCTTCGTACTTACCAGCGCGATCGTTTGCGTACCCTATGCAGTTCTCAATGACCTCCTCAAGCGTTGCTGCAAAAGTACCTGTCGGAATATCCTCGATCTCACCCAACTCAGGTTCGGGGCCAACGACAACAGGGCAGGACTCCCAATCTTCTCTTATCCAAAGCTCAGGGTCATAAGAGAGGAAGTTAAGCCGTCCAATATTTGAACATTGAGGATCAAGTTTAATACCTCTGGCCTCAAACCGTATGCTGAGTTCACGGAAAGCACTCTTGTAGTTACCCTCATAGAAAGCAAGAAAGCCGTATCCCGCTCCAGAAACACTCTTCCAGCAGGCTACAACTTCAGGGTATTGGACGATTTGATCGAGAGTGATGTCTAGTTCATCTTTGTCCAGGTACATCACTCCGCTGACTTTATCTATACAGTCATCTTTGCGGATAGGGAAGGTTCCAGCCCAGGTAATGCCAGGTAGTTTCTTCTTTTCAGCTTTATAATGCTTGCTTTTGCCTTCCTTCTGGTAAATATCTCTTACAATTTTTGCCTGTTCATTAGTGCGAATACTGTCCAGCGCATCTAATATTGCGGTGGTGTGAGCAGGTACAGTAGAGTTCTCGTGTGAAAACTTGAAAACTGATACTGGTGATTCGAGAATGGATTTCATCGGTTGATACCTTTACAATTCGTACTCTTTCAATTTAGTTTCTCTAATACAAGGAGAAACTATCTTTTAGCTAGTTCGAGAAAGCAGAACTAACATACTGACTTCATCTATATTGATAGTTCCACGCTATAAGGGGAAAGCGATCATTTTTATTTTTTCGAGGGCTTGACCGGAAAAAGTTACTCTAAATATAGGAATTGGTGCAGTTTTAAGTAAGTTTTTCCGGTCTTGAGTGATTCAGATCACAAATTTGCTCGATAATCTCGAACAAGCACCACAAGTCATTTAATATCTATCGAATTGGATTAGAGAACTTCACCGGCTCCCCCATACACAAGCGAATAGGAAGGTTACCAATAAAGATCAAAAATAAAATAGTTCCAGAAATGGAAGTACCACGGGTAACGTCTTATGTATAGACAGTCCCCCCCTTATTCCTTATCGCGTTTGTATATAGGGGATTAAAGCTTTGTATATCAATACTTCTAGCGATCGCACTTACTAGAAAAGCATCGGTATATTGTTTGAACCTTTAATACATCCAGAGTAATAGCGATAAATCACAGCAACACTATCGCCAACGCAGGCTGCAACATCGATCGGATGAATACCCGACTGTAGGGCGTCACTAATAAATGTGCTTCTAGTCCTATAGAACGTACGATGACGCACATCTGCCGCCACAAAAGACTTATTCCATATCCTTTGGCTAAAGTTGTGATCGTCCAAATAGCTTCCACGACGAGGAGCAGGAAAGACCAGTTCATTAGATGAGATATATGACGAGCGAACATCGTCTCGCGCACCTCACAGGGCAGCACAAGCGTCCTAGACTTATTCATCTTGGCTAACTTGATATATTTCTTTCGACTGTAGGACTCTCCTATCCATACAGAGGAACAGTCATCAGAAAAATGCTTCCACTTCAACGCTATGGATTCACGAGGGCGAGTTCCCATACGGAACTGCTACGAGATAAAAATATTTTTTTTATTTTTTCTAAATTCCTCAAGGATTTTCAATTTCATCTATGACGTTGTCTACCCAAATGCCCCTTGGTGTTTGTCTCTCCCAAGGGGGCGTTTTGTGTGGGTACTCTCTAGACGAGTTACCGGGGCTGTCCCAAACGTCGAAGTAAACCCCGGCGCTGCTCACTCCCTCTTCGATGCCGCGCCCTTTCTGCTAATCTCTTGATTTTGCCTGATTCAATAATGGTGAATCGCTATTCAGAAGTTTCTCAGGCTTGTAATTGGAGACAATCAATTTAACTGATAGGTGATTTAACATGCCAGGTGGAAAGTTAAGCCCAGACCAATGCAGTCTAGCCATTAGAAAAGAAAAAGCCTCTGAACTAAGGCTCAAAGGCTACACCTTTAGACAAATCGGCGAAGAATTAGGGGTTTCTCACGTTCAAGCCTTTCAAGATGTCCAGGTATCTCTCTCTGAGACTAGATCTCATACGGCTGAAATATGTGAAAACCTTCGAGAACTCGAAGGTCAACGGCTGGATGGCATTTGGCTAAAACTGTCCACCACACTAGTCAGCACTGGAAGCCCTAGCGATCTGGCTAAACTCACTCAACAGTTACATCGAAACATTGAGTTAAGGATGAGGCTCTATGGCCTAGAAAGCGCTAAACGTCTTGAGATTCAAAACATGATGGACGTGCAAGTTACTGAGTTCATCAATGTTCTGGAGAAAATATTACCTGAAGACACCTACCAAGAGATTTTGAATGCGATCGATAAAATCTCTGATCTTTACGAGCAGCCTTCCATAACAGTAATTCCCAATGAAAGCTAGCCATCAGAGGAGAGATGCTATGCCGCCCTAAGTAACCACAACTTAAGTGAAAGGTAAATATAACCTTTTAAGCCGCTGCTAAGACAATTACCTATATACGACCTAGGCATTTTACAATAATTTAGATCGACGATGAAAATGAATTGTACTCTACTAACTTCCGAAGAAGCTTGTGAATTTCTAAAATGCGAAAAGGATACCCTCAAGAGCTTAAGGGAGCACTGGATTGAAGGCGTTCACTATTTTAAGAGAGGCAAAGGACTCACAGCACCAATTTTATTTAATAGAGAGTTGATTTTTGATTGGTTAGCAAACCAGTCCTCTCCTCATGCCCACCAAGTTGCCATAGAAAACTTTCGGCGATCGCTACCTAGTGGGCAGAAGCGCAATAGAAAAGCCAGTTAAAACAACTCCGGTGTTTTTGGATGGCTTTTGATCAATCCGGCATAGTTTTGGTACAGTGTCTTGACATCATGCCCAGTAATCGCCGCTACCTCTACCGGGTTCATACCTGATTCAAGAGCATGAGAGATAAACGTGTGGCGAGTATTATAGTAACGACGGTAGGGCACTCCCTGAGCCTCTAAAACCTTCCGCCATCCACGCTTACCAAAGTTACCCTCTGTGATTGCACCGCCCTTTGGTGCTGGAAATACCAAACTATCAGGGTCAACGTTGGTAGGTCTACGAAAACGCAACATTGCCCCCAGGCTGTCAGATAGCTTCACGTCTCGATCCTTGCCAGTCTTGGTTTCCTTGAACTCGCCATGAGTATGAGCTTCACCAAACCAAATCACAGTGCAATCTTCGTTCAAGTGTCGCCAGCGAAGACCATTAGCCTCTCCAGTTCGACAACCACAGCTAAATTTGAATCTCACATAGTCGGTGTAGTGGTTATAGCGACAATGTTCCGCAAAACCCTTGAGTATGCGCTGTACTTCGTCCTTAGTAAAGGCTTTGGGCTTCTGCTTAGGCCGATTCCTGACCCTCAGTTCTACCCAAGGGTTATCCTTCACGAGTTCTTGCTTGATTCCCCATTTCCAGCCAGATTTCAGCAACCCTAGCCTTTCTTGGCTGGTGACTGGTTCCATATTCTCATTGAGCCAGTGAATGAAGTCCTCAGCATCCTTCTCCGTAGCAGGGCGATCGCCATAGAACTCTCTAAGCCAAGTCAGCAGCCCTTTATATTTTTCTAAAGTTCTATGCTGTACCTTCTTGGTCTTGAACTCGATGAACCGCTCAAACAGCTTCACAGCCCCTAGATCCTTGGCTGGCTCAAGACTGCGATCGCCCTTGTACTTCTTAAGACTTGGATCAAAGTTACCGCTGATTATGTCCAACTTGATCTGGTGGGCCAACTGGTGGGCCACTGCCAGGTTGATCGGTTCATACCGTAGACCAGGGCTGAACCACTTCCGCTTACCCTCGTAGCGCCATACAAGCTGAATCCAACCGTCACTGTCATTTATGCTGATTTCGCCCTTAGGAGTCCTAGGCATGCCTTCTACACCGCCATTACACCTCCATTAAACCACTAAAACCCCTATAATTCCGTTACTTTCCGACAAGCCCTAACACCGCTGAAACCTCTCAAAAGCCTTGTAATCAATACATTTGAGCCATTTAGAGCACCACGTTGACATCGTGGGGGTCACTGGTTCGAGTCCAGTTACGTCCATTCCCTGAAAAGCCGCCATTTCAAGGCCTTTAATGATTGACACTGGGGTGCGATCGCATTTAGAAACGGGTGTGCACTTAACGGATTTAAACGGAACGATCAGGGTTTTAGCGCTTCAATGGGTACAGAATGGGTACCCGAAATGGCTAGAACTCCCAAAGGTGAAGTTTCAATTGGGAACATAGACGGCTGGATTCGCCCGAGGTGGCGGCATCAGGGGCAGCGCAAGACGATGAGGATCGCAGCCTCGAACCCCGCTATCGATGCACCGGGGATGACGGAACTGATTAAGAGCAGAGCGGGAGATGCTGGCCTACCTGGAGCGCAAATGCCTACCTGCGATCGCACCCTTGGGCTTCGCTGAGCATCAGGCCAGTGCCCTGGACAGCTTCTGCTACAACGTGGGTCCGCACCAGTTTATAGGCAGCGAAATCTACCTCCACGCACAGGCGAGCAACCGCCAAGCCGATGCCCTAATGAGCTGAACAAAGGCCGGGGGCAAGGTGCTACTGGGCTTAGTCAAGCGCCGCGAGAAAGAGCGAGCCGTTTACTTCGGAGGTTAACCCCTATTTCGGGCCTTGTTATGAGATATGAGTTTACTGAGTTTGACGTTGTTATAACGCTGAACGCGACCGACCCCAATCAATCAACGGTGATTGAGTACGAGGGGAGGAAGATGCGGTCTATTTTTACAGAACGCTGATCTCAGAATCTTACGGTATGTTCGGCCATCCTATTGGAGAAAAATCACCCCGATGGATCTGAATTTTGCAATTCAGCAGTTATTTGATGGCATGTATAACTTATTAGATGAAAATGTTTTAGATGCGTATAAGTTGTTAGAAATTACTGATGAATCTGTCGTTTGGTTGTGCCTCCTCAATAACTGAGCGTGTTACTTCGTATATGGAGAAAACCAACTGACGCAGCATTGAGAGGAATGGCAAATGATGAACAACGAATTTCGAATTTTGATAGAAGCCTACACTCAGGCTTCGAATGACGGGGACACGGCTACTGCTGAAACGCTGATGAAAGAGCTAGATGGCATAGTTGTACTATCCCAGCACGATCGCTTGAACGCAGAAAAAAACAAGGGATGGACGGTGGGTAGTGCCCGTCGAGATTCGCTGCCTCAAAGCAGGCAACCACGCCAGCGAAGCATCAAAAATGAACATTGACATTCAAACCTTAGAACAAATTCTTAACCGCATCTTGCACGCCGAACCCGCCGACAAAGCTTAAGCAGCGCTGTTAGATAAAACCTGCGCAGGCATCGAAAACGTGAGCATAATATTGGAGCAATTGAAGGCAAAATAGGGCCAACGGAACTTCACTTTAGCCTCTGGTCAGCGTTGGGGCTTTTTGCTGCCTACGTCCGCTAGCCACACCAGCACAGCAACGCCCATCAGCTAGAGCAGGTCAAGGCCCAGCACGGTATACATTAGCCAATCAGATGGCCATTTCCCAGAATCCATAGCCACACCCGTCGTAACCCGCCAATGGTGCCCAAAACAAAGCTCCCAACAGGCCAGCGGTGCCGGTGAGGGTTAAGGCATCAGGTTGCATCTACACGAGTAGCGATCGCCGCGGTGGAGCGATGGTGCCCTGCTTGCTGGTTACAGTAGCAGGAGACAAATGTGATCGGCCAGTTGGCTTACTCGATGGAACGGGTATTTTGCCCGTGCAGGCGAAATGCCTAACCCTACAGCACGGTTTACATGGAGTCGCTATGGACTGACACGATCGCTCTGATGAGGTCTTCTGGGTCCACAGGTTTCGCCAGATGGCGCTGGAACCCGGCGGCGATCGCCCGTTGTCGGTCGGCTTCATCCACATAAGCCGTCAGCGCGATGGCTGGAATTTGCCCGCCGGCATCTGCACTCAGCGCTCGCACTTGCTGAATCAACCAATAGCCGTCTTTCTCGGGCATGCCAATATCGCAAATTAGCACGTTGTACCGATTGGGATTGTCATTCAGAGCCGCTAGGGCTTCGCTGGCAGAGGCCACAGTTAGCACCTTAGCCCCATAGTTTCCTAGCACAAATTTGAATAGCTCAAGGGTATCAATTTCGTCATCGACGGCCAAAATTTGCAGGCCGTCTACCGACGCAACTGGGGCGCTTGAACTCTCTGATGCAGGCGACTCTACACTGAATGGCGGCGCTCCCAAGCGCCCGTCCAGCGGCAACCTGACGATGAACGTGGCGCCTTGTCCTTCGCCGGGGCTGGTGGCTTGCATGGTGCCGCCGTGGAGTTCTACCAGCTGCTGGGCGATCGCGAGCCCTAGGCCCAAACCGGGCTTTGCTTTGGTGGTGCTAGAGTCGCCCTGCCGGAAGCGCTCAAAAACATGCGGCAATAAATCGGCTGTAATGCCCTGCCCGGTGTCAGTAACCCGAATTTGAGCCTGCCCCTGCACCCGCTCTAGGGTGATTTCAATGCGCCCGTTGGGCGGGGTAAATTTAATCGCGTTTGACAGCAAATTCCAAAAGACTTGCTGCAATCGATTGGCATCCCCGACTACCGTTTCAGCATTGAGCTGAGCCACAATTTCAATCTGTTTGGCGTCGGCTGAAAGTTGAACGGTCTCGATCGCAGCCTGCACCACTGAGCGCAGTTCGAGCGGAGCCGGGCGAAGAATGAGCCTGCCGTTAACAATCCGAGAGGTATCTAAAATGTCCTCAATCAGTTGGGATTGCATCCTGGCATTGCGCTCAATTGTCTCTAAAGCACGGATAATAGTCGTTTCTTCGAGGGCGCGCGCACGAAGCTGCTGCGCCCAGCCGAGTATGGCGTTGAGAGGATTGCGGAGTTCGTGGGAGAGGTTGGAGAGAAACTCATCTTTGGCGAGGTTGGCCGTTTCGGCCTGCTGACGGGCGACCTGTTCTTGGGCGAGGAGTTGGGAGCGCTCGCTTTCAAACCGCTGGCGCTCGGTAATGTCTTCGATCGCGAGCAAAACCATCGCCGTCTCATCGTCACGCTGTAGCTTGCAGGCATTGAGCAGCAGCGTTTTTTGCCCAATTCGTTCAGACCAATAGTCCATCTCAAAATTTTGCAGCCGACTATCATGGCTGAGCACGTCTGCTAAGCGCGATCGCAGTTGAGGACTATTCCACTGCCCGTTGCTGAGGTCAAACAGGGACGAGCGCACAAACGTTGATGCTGACGTCTGAAACATGTCGCGGAACGCGCGATTGACCATGTCCACTCGAAGAGCGGCATCCAGCACAACTAAGGGGGTGGGCACCGTCTCAATGATCGCTTCTGCATAGTCACGAGCCGCCTCCAAGATGGCAGCATGGCGTTTGAGCGCGTCGATGTCGAGAAAAACTATGGTTACGCCGTCAATCAGGTTTTCTGTCGTGCGATAGGGACGAATCCGCAGGGAGTACCAATAGCCGGTTCGAGTTTGAATTTCTTGTTCTTTGGTGTTGAGCGTCTCTAGCACTTCTAACGCCATAGACTCTAGGCTGGAAACGTCAAAATCGGTGCAAAGGTCGCTAAACGGTCTGCCGACATCGCTAGGAATGAAGTTGAACAGACGCTGTGCTGTGGATGTAAGCCGACGAATTTCCAGCTTATTGTTGAGCATTAGGATCGGCACACTGATGCTATCAACCAGGTTGTTGAGATCACTGTTGTCTCGAATTTGTTGCAGGTGGCGGCTGCGCAGTTCGTCGTTGGTGGTGGAGAGTTCTTCGTTAGTAGCCTGAATCTCTTCTTTAGCCGTCTGGAGCTCTTCGTTGGTGCTCTGCAACTCCTCATTGCTCGACAGAATTTCTTCATTGGCCACTCGCAGATTTTGGTTGAGGTGGCTGTGTTCCTCAATCACCGCCTGCAAATGCGCCTGCGCCGAAAGTTCTCGCTGGATCGCAGCGGACAGAGCTTGACGAAGCTGCAATATTTCACGCTCTAGGTCTTCCGGTTCCTGACGCTCAGCTGCCGCTGAGGCGGGGAGAACCGGTAGCAAAACCGCTTCAAAGATCACCAAAAAATAAACTGTGGCGGCAGTGGTCGGCTGAAATGGAATTACTTCTAGGTTGAGGTACGCTGAGTCCTCACCCGAGTCCAGCTGAACCTGTTCTTGTCGCACCACAATGTTTTGAGTTTGAGCTTGGTAGATAGCGGTGCGCAGGGGCAGTATTAGCCCTTCTCGGGCCATCATCAACACGTTGAGGTCAGTGGTGCCGGTGGGTAGCTTCAGATAGGGGTCGGTGTCGCCGCGCAGGTGGAGAATCTGCATTTGGTCGTTGATAATTACAGACACTGGGGCGTAGCGAGCGGCGATTAGCTGGTCAACTTCTCGCACTACATCAAAATTATTGCTGGTGGTTTCAATCACTCGCGGCGGGCGCTCGCCACCGACAGCCGGGTGAACCCTGGTGGTGAATGAAAACAGGGGACGAGTCAAGGTCAGCTTGCGCGCATAAATTTTGGCGGGCTCGTGAACCGACGTAAATAGGTCTGAGGCGGTTTTGACGCTTTCAGACATGCCCAGCATGAGAAAGCCGTTGAGGTTGAGACTGTAGTGAAAAATAGCGATGATGCGCTCTTGCAACGCACTCGATAGATAAATCAGCACGTTGCGACAGCTAATCAGGTCGAGATTAGAGAACGGCGGATCGCTGCCTAAATCGTGCCGCGCAAAGATACAGAGTTCACGGACAGCGCTGCTAATTTGGTATCCTCCGGCGGCCACCGGAAAGAAAAAGCGGCTGAGCCGCTCGGGCGAGACGCCCCCCATTTGGCTTTCTAAGTAAACGCCTGCCCTAGCTTTGGCGATCGCGGCTTCGCTGATGTCGGTGGCAAAAATCTGAATCGTCGGGATGGTGGCGCGATCGCTAAAAAACTCTAGCAAGCAAATGGCGATCGAGTAGACTTCTTCCCCCGTCGAGCACCCCGCCACCCAGATTCGAATGGGCGTGTCTGCGGCTTTGTTTTGACTAATGGTTGGAAAAACCTGTGCTTTGAGCTGCTCAAAGGTATCTGGATCCCGGAAGAAACTCGTGACGTGGATCAGAATCTCATCATGTAGAGCTTGAACCTCAGCCGGGTGCTCTTGCAGGTGCTGAGCATAGTTTTCCAGGGTGTCGAGCTTATACAGCAGCATCCGGCGCTGCATGCGGCGATCGATCGTCTTAGATTTGTAAAACGTGAAGTCAACGCCCTTCATCGTGCGCAGCAGCGCAAAAATGGTGGTCAGGGCATCGTCCGCCTGAGGCAGCTCCTTTACGCCCTGAAGCGGCTCTGAGACGGTCAACAGCGGGCTGCGGCTGATGTTGACCAGCTCTGCGGCGATCGCCTCGGGCGGCAGCACAAAATCAACGTCTCCGGTAGCAACCGCCGTATTCGGCATACTGTCATACCTGGCGCTGTCTTCGCACTGGGCAAAGGTCACACCGCCCGCCACCTTAATCGCTTTTAACCCCTGCGAACCGTCGCCATCCATGCCTGACAGCACGACTGCGATCGCTTTATTGCCCCAATCCGCGGCCAACGACTCAAAAAACGCATCCCCCGGCATATATTTGCCCTGAGTTTTCTGGCGCGCCGCCAGACAAAAGGCCCCATCTATCAATGTCATTTGGGTGTTGGGCGGAATCACGTAAATCTGGTTGGGCGCGATCGCCATCTGGTCTTGCACCTGCTGCACCGCCATTGGGGTGACTCTACCTAAGATCTCAGCCAGTTGGCTCTCATGGTCAGGCGCTAGATGCTGAATCAGCACAAATGCCATACCCGTGTCGGCTGGCAAGTTAGAGATCAAGTTTATGAACGCTTCCAGGCCACCCGCAGAAGCAGCCATCCCCACAACCGGAAACGGCGCATCGGTTCTAACTGAAGGATTTAAATCCATGAAAGCAAAAATGATGTACTAAGTAATTTGTTAAAAGAAGTGACGAACAATACAAGCACGCTGAGTTTCAGAACTAAAAATGTTCTGAAACGTTATATCTACCATTGTGCTCTTCTGGAACAACTATATAGATCGAGAAGTTTCAGCACATCTCCCTTTTGAGGCGAAAGTATCCGGGCATCAGCCGTGCCCTTGACGACGTAGGAAAAAGCTGATGCCAACCTTCAAGATCATGGTGAAGTGTTTTTTCCTTAAGACTCCAGAGCCTGGAGTGACCCCAGAGCAGGCCATAGAGTGGCCCAGAGTAGTTGCCCCGCGCCACAGAGCAGCAACACAATCTCTCTCAGCAGCTCTTTCGTGAAACGTTCCAAAATTTGTCCACCACTGTGCTCGACAGTAGGAACAAAGCTAAGCAAACCAGCACATAGACAATGCCGCTGATTTGGGCAAGCAGACAAACGCTCCTAGTGATTCTTTTTTAGACAGAACAAGATAGGACAGGGTAAGTACTAAAAAGACCCGCGATCGCCCTCACTCAGAGCCGTACTAGAAGACGAAACGGCGATCGCAGTGAATCGAGCCGCTCAACCAGCACCAGCAGGGCTGCTAGGAGGAAAAATGGCTAAGCATCAATTTGGTTACGCGTCATGAGAAAACCTAATCCAATCAACACAAAGCCGATTAGAAAAAAGGCCGCGTCGTAGACTAAATAATTAGGTCCCGGCCGGATGTGGTGCAGCCCCAGCAGAGCGTGAAAAAAGACGCTGTCGAAGAGCTGGAATCCGCCCCACCCCATCAAAATCCATCCCACAAAAGCTGAGGTGGTGAGGGGCACAATGGGGACCTGCTGCATACCGCGCCACAGCACAGCCAGCCCAACCACGATGACCAACCACATGCCAGCGCTCAAAACTCCATCCCAAAAAACGTTGCGCTGCAAACCTACCAAAGTGTTCATTGGTACCCGGCCCGAAACCAGGTGGTGCCACTGCAACAGCATGTGCAAAACAATGGCGTCAATAAAGCCGCCCAGACCAAACCCGATCAAAAACCCGGCCACCTTAAACGGCCTAACGTTGATCGGAAAAGCACTGGGCTTTTCTGCCGTACCTGAGGAAGGAGAGTCGATCATGGCTAATAGTGGTGGCTCTAGCTTGCAAAACAGCCTCGCCAACACCTCAGCGCGCACCTGCTGCGATCGCGGCTTTGGTCTCAGTCACGACTTGTCGAGGAAGGCTAAGATCGCGTTAGAAAGGCTTTATCTAGGTCGTCGTTTTCAGTCTAGAAATGGGAGTCTAGGACATCCTCATTAGAAAGGAATAGATTGACGTTTAGGCGATCGCCCAACTAATCTAAAAGCTACCAATCGCCTCTAGCGCAATCGTTCTTTCCAATTAGAATCGACTACTTAGAATCGACTTCAGACTGCGGCATGGGATAGACATCCCAGGTTTGAATGCTGTGGCCAGCTAAAACCGACTCAGCCTGGCT
Organism: Leptolyngbya subtilissima AS-A7; assembly: GCF_039962255.1. Taxonomy (NCBI): domain Bacteria; kingdom Bacillati; phylum Cyanobacteriota; class Cyanophyceae; order Leptolyngbyales; family Leptolyngbyaceae; genus Leptolyngbya; species Leptolyngbya subtilissima. The sequence goes on from NZ_JAMPKY010000002.1 coordinate 435,902, forward strand.
CACTTCCTCCTGACTGCCATCGACAATCACCATAAACTCTGCGCCAATTAAGCGATCGCTAAAGACTCCAGCCTGGTCTTCGGAAACGCCTAAAGAACGCAACCCAGCCTTGAGGTTTGACGTCGCCAAGGCCCCTGCCCCTTGTCCAGCTGCCAACGTAGCCAAAGCCGCACCAACGGAGCCTGCCGCTATCACCGCGCCCGCCCCAGGAATCATTGCCAAACCGGTCAGGCCGCCTAGCAAACCACCCCAAAATCCTCCTGCTAGAGCATTTTGCGGCAGTCGTTTAGAGTCGTTGATGTCTTGCCCTTCAACCTCAGAGCCTGTCTTAACGCCCCCCGCCACCACATCGTCTGCTAACTGCTTGGCCAAAATTGAGATCTGGCCCATCGGAAAGTCGGATGATTGTAAGGCTCGAATAGCTTGCTCGGCCTGCTCCTCCTTAGGGAAAAAACCGATGCCTCTGTGGGTATATTGCTCTGTCATGGTGTCTCCTAGTCAGCCCCGTTTAAGGCTGTTACAGTAATGCTTTTATCCATGCTTTACCTTTCCAGAGCAATCCTCAACGGTCAAAGGTCGTAACCTAATTTTTGACGCCATAAAAAAGCGCAGTTAGTCCCTTCTAACTGCGCGGCTTCTCACGACTAAGCTTTATGATTCATGACAACTTCACGTGAGAAAGACTTAGATTTTTTGAGCCCCTTGTTAGCCAAATCGCCCAGCTGTAGTGGCAATCAAAAAGGCTGCGTAGGTGAGGGTATAACCTAGAGTAAAGTGGGCTACACCGACTAACTAACCCTGGACAATCGACATGGCAATGGGTTTGTCTTTCCAACGCACTAGGTTGGCCAACTAGTCTTCTACACCGTTTACAGAGACGTTCTATCTTGGCTACGAAGCTTAGACAGAGATCGCCGTCTTGTTCATGACAATGCTGTCAGCCCTGTGTAGAGATTAGGGCTAAGCTGCACCGGCGTGTTGGCAGCGGCAGGCTCATGTTGTTAGCAATGAGGTCATAAAGCTAGCCAGAATTTCTCGCAATGCTGAAACCCTACCTAAATATCGTGGGGATCGTCGGTTCGAGTTCAATTACGTCCATCTTCTAAAAATGCTTGAGCAAGCTAACCTTGCTTAACCAAACAGAACCTAAGAGCGGTGGGCTTAGAAGGCCAAGCCTACCACTCCCAGATCATTAAACGCTGAGGCTGGTTTCTTTGTCGGGTGCAACAAACCCAAAATAGCCCGCTATCAACGCTGTAACGGCGTTGAACCAAACGTTGTTGCCAAAAATCGGCATCAAGCCAAACGTGGTATGAGCCACGGGTACCAAACCCATAATGGCAATCAACAGATAAGAAATTGCAAAGAACCGATTAAACAAACGGGCACCACCTACCGTGGTAGAAGCCGAGATCCCAAAGATGCCCACCGCTAGGTGAACTAGGTTGTGCATTAAGTTGATCGGGAAAAGGCCAAAAAGATAGCCAAAACCCTGTACATAGGTATCTCCCATATCAATTGGAAGAGGGGCAGCGCTGGCCATGTCCGGTGAGGGAAGCGTTACAAGCGCTGGAACAAACCCAGCCAAACCCAAAACCGTAAATAAAATGCCTAAAACTAGTGCACAGTTGCGTTCTCTCATCATTAAGCTCCTTTGGTTGACTTTGTCGCTCTTAACCAAGAGTGTTCCGCCAAATACTTATTCAAGATTCTGCTGGGCCAGACTAAGGGCCGAGCCCTATGCTTGATCAGAATAGTTTTGGGTGGAACACTCCAAAACGCCCGCCCTACAAGAAGAAAGCACCCTGCGAGCAACGTTCTGACTTCAAAGTAAATAAACCCGTCGAGCAGGTAATCAACCAGAATGTAGAGATGCCACACGGCATGAAGTCGTTACCTGACAAGGCTTTATGCTGCATCCTGGCTCAATCTGGCTATGGTGTAGATAGCGTCCTCAATTTTTCATGCTGCAAATTACCAACCGCACTGCCATTCCGCTGAGCGAGATTGAGCTGAGCGCCGTCCGCTCTCAGGGGGCGGGGGGCCAAAACGTCAACAAAGTTGCCACTGCCATTCACCTGCGGTTTGACATCAATGCATCTTCTCTATCGCCCCTCTACAAAGAACGTCTGCTCAACCTCAACGACAGCCGCATCACCAAAGAGGGAATTGTCATCATTAAAGCCCAGCAGCATCGCACCCAAGAGCAAAACAGAGAAGATGCCCTCGATCGCCTCAAGGGTTTAGTTCAAAGCGTTACTGTTACGCCTAAAAAGCGCAAACCCACCAAACCCTCAAAAACTGCCAAGAGAAAACGCCTCGACAGCAAAGCTAAGCGTGGGCAGATTAAATCTCTGCGGGGGAATGTGCGCGACTGAGATGCCTTTGTCGCTGCCTAATAGCGGGCAAAAATCTTTCTGTTAACCCGTGCCCAGTCTGACAAACCCTGCTAATGTGAATGTCTGAATTCTGCCGCCAACGGGTGAAGACATCGCCAGTGCTAGCACCATTCGAACTACTGTGGGCTCTGATTGGGTTGGTTCTCACCATTGTGGCCACCTGGATGGAAGCTTTTACCCTCAACGCTCCCTGGACTTGGGGTCAGTCTGGTATGGCGCTGCTGTCGCTGGGGGTGAGCTTTCAGGTGGGGGCTGTGCTGCTGACCGGCTGCGTGGGAGGCAAAAACGCGGCGGCGCTGTCGCAGGTTGCTTACCTAGTGCTGGGGCTGGCGCTGTTTCGAGTGTTTGAGTTTCCGGTATTTACCCAGGGGGGCGGGCTGAGCTACGTGCGCGAGCCGGGCTTTGGCTATCTGATTGGTTTTGTGCCCGCTGGGTGGGTATGCGGCTACCTGGCCTTTCAAAACCCACCCAAGCTAGAAACCTTGGCACTGAGCTGCCTTAGCGGGTTGGGCATCATCCACGGACTGGGCATTATTTACCTGACTCTCGCCTCCCTGCTAGGCTGGTTGCAGACTGTATCGGCCTCCTACTGGGAGCTGCTGGTGGGCTATTCTATTTTGCCGATACCGGGCCATCTGGTGATAGTGTGTGCGGTGGCAGTGCTGTCGCTGGTGCTGCGACAGCTGTTGTTCTACTAGGCCCATGAGAGTGCGCAATCGTTGGTTTTGGATCGCCGCTGGGGTTGGGCTAGCCCTCGATCAGCTAACTAAGTTTTGGGTAGCTCAAACTTTTGAACTCACCACCCCACCCGACTCGCTGCCAATCTGGCCAGGGGTGTTTTACTTTACCTATGTAACCAACAGCGGGGCCGCCTTCAGCCTGTTTAGCAACAACGGTGAATGGCTTAAGTGGCTATCGCTAGCCGTCAGTCTGGGACTGATTGCTCTGGGTTTAAAAGCACGATTGCCCAACCGCTGGGAGCAGGTGGGCTACGGGCTGATTCTCAGCGGAGCACTGGGCAACGGCATCGATCGCCTCCTGTCTGGCGAAGTCATTGACTTCCTAGACTTTCGGCTAATTCGCTTCCCGATTTTTAACGTAGCCGATGTCTGCATCAACATCGGCATCGTCTGCCTGCTCGTGGCGGCGCTCAAAGAACCGCCGAAGCGAGGAGAGGGGTAAATGGGTGAGAGGGTGGATGGGTAGGGGGGTAGGATCAACGGAATCGCTCATCCACCCGACTACTCATCCACCCATCCACCCTCCTACTCTCCAGCCACCGGCACCGCCTTCACCTTCCAGATCTCGCGGGCATAGTCAGCGATCGTGCGATCGGCGGAGAACTTGCCGATGCGAGCGGTGTTAAGAATGGCCATGCGTACCCAGCGATCGCGGTCTTCATAGGTGCGGCTGACATGCTCTTGGCACTGCACATAGGCGGCAAAGTCAGCCATCACCATGTAGGGGTCATCCACCAACAGCGAGTCGAGGATGGGCAAGAACAGGTCGGGCTCGCCGGGCGAAAACAGCCCTGAGGCGATCACATCCAGGGTGCGCTTTAGCTCAGGGTTGGTGTCGTAGTAATACCAGGGGTTGTGGCCCACGGCCTTGCAGGCGGCGACCTGCTCAGTGGTCAGACCAAACAGGAAGAAGTTGTCGGCTCCCACCTCTTCGCGGATTTCCACATTGGCGCCGTCGAGGGTGCCGATAGTGAGTGCGCCGTTAAGGGCAAACTTCATGTTGCCAGTGCCCGAGGCCTCCATGCCAGCGGTTGAGATCTGCTCTGACAGGTCAGAGGCTGGGAATAGTCGCTGGGCCTGGGAGACGTTGTAGTTGGGCAAAAATACCACTTTCAGCCGCCCGGCCACAATCGGGTCGTTGTTGACCACATCGGCGACAGCGTTGACCAGCTTCACCACTAGCTTAGCCATGGCGTAGCCGGGGGCCGCTTTGCCGCCAAAGATCACCGTGCGGGGCACGACGTGATCCCCAGGGTTTTGCACCATGCGGTTGTAGAGGGTAATCACGTGCAGCACGTTCATCAGCTGCCGCTTGTACTCGTGGATGCGCTTAATCTGCACATCAAACATCGAGTCGGGGTTGACCTCTATACCCACGGTGTCGTGGATGTAACGGGCCAAGCTCCACTTGTTTTCTTGCTTGATGGCCTGCCAGGCGTGGCGAAACACCTCGTTGTCTAGGTGAGCTTCTAGCTGCTTGAGATCATCAAGGTTGGTGATCCAGCTGTCGCCGATGGTTTCAGAAATCAGCTGCGCCAGGCGGGGGTTGCACTGCAATAGCCAGCGGCGGGGGGTAATGCCATTGGTCTTATTGCTGAATTTGTCGGGCCACAGCTCGTAGAAATCTTGCAGCACCTCCTGCTTGAGCAGCTCGGTGTGCAGAGCGGCGACGCCGTTAATGGCGTGGCTGCCGACGCAGGCCAGGTTGGCCATCCGCACCCGGCGCTCGCCGCCTTCTTCGATTAGCGAAAGGCGTTCGAGGCGATCGGGGTCGTTGGGGTAGCGCAGCTTGACCTGGGCTAGGAAGCGGTGGTTGATTTCGTAGATGATTTCGAGGTGGCGGGGCAGCAGCTTGCCAAACAAGTCCACTGACCACTTCTCCAGCGCCTCAGGCATGAGGGTGTGGTTGGTGTAGCCAAAGGTGCGCTGGGTGATTTGCCAGGCGGCGGCCCACTCAAAGTTGTATTCGTCGATCAGCAGGCGCATGAGTTCGGCGACGCCAATAGCCGGGTGAGTGTCGTTAAGCTGAATGGCGGCAAACTCGGCCAAATTATCTAGGCTGCTGTGGTCGCGCAGGTGCAGGCGAATAATGTCTTGCAGCGAGCAGGCGACGAAGAAGTACTGCTGTTGCAGACGCAGCTCTTTGCCCTGGCGGGTCTCGTCGTTGGGATAGAGCACCTTGGTAATGTTCTCAGACATCATCTTGTTGGCTACCGCCCCAAAATAGTCGCCAGCGTTAAAGGCATCGAGGTCAAAGGCTTCTCCGGCCTCGGCCTTCCACAGCCGCAGCAGGTTGACGTTCTCGGTGCCATAGCCTGGCACCGGCACATCGTGGGGAATACCAATCACGGTCTGAGCTGGGATCCATCGCACCTGATAGTCGTCGTCGCCGTCTTTTTTGTAGACCTCAGTGTGACCGCCAAACTTGATTTCGACCCGATAGTCGGGGCGGGCAATTTCCCAGGGGTTGCCGTAGCTGAGCCATTTGTCGGGCGCTTCGACCTGGTGGCCTTGGCGAATCAGCTGGGTAAAGATGCCAAATTCGTAGCGAATGCCGTAGCCCACCGCCGGCAGGTTAAGGGTGGTGAGCGAATCCATAAAGCAGGCGGCCAGCCGACCCAGTCCACCATTACCTAGGCCAGGCTCAGCCTCGCGCTCTAGCAGTTCGTCGAGGTCGAGGCCGCAGTCGGCTAGGGCGTGGCGCATGGTGTCGTAGAGGCCCAAGTTGATGAGGCCATTGCCGAGCTGACGCCCCATCAAAAATTCGGCCGACATGTAATAGACCGTCTTCGCCCGCTCTTGAGCGTAGGTTTTAGCGGTGCGAATGCGCTTTTGCAGGAGCTGATTACGCACGCTGTGGGCCAGCGCTGTGTAGTAGTCGTGGGCGTTGGCAAACTGTTCATCTTTGCCCTGTACCCAGTACAAGTTGTTGACCAACGCCTGCTGAATTTGGCTCACCTGCGCTTCGGCATCGAGCGCAACACCTGCCGACTCTAACGACAGTGGCACCTCTGTCGTTGTGTTTGATTCGGGCAGACGAATAGATTGCTTAGCCATAAGAACCCTTAATACTGTAGTAATCACACAAGAATTCGCTGGCAGCCCGTAGGCTCGAAGCAGATGCCGCGATGGTCAGACTGCCTGTAGGGGCGATCGCATTACCCAAGACAAATTACAGGGCAATTCACCATTCGCGTTGACAACTTGGCCTCAATGACTTGAGACTTTTACACCAAGCAAACCCAACTATGGATTGGTTCTCTCGCCCAGCGTGGTCAAAGGCCTGTCTTGAGCCTTAGGCTTTTGGCGAGATTGACCTCATTTTAACTGGCTGCGAATAAAACTCTGTCGTCTAGCCAACCGACAAAACTGCTGAACGAAAGAAAAAGACCTGTTAACCGGCTCTAAAAACTCCTCAGCCCGTTACTCAGCTCGCCTCAAGAAATGCTGACAAACGCTGCGAATGCCCCAATTAGCTCACTTTTAGAGTCCTTAAAAGAGTATGAAGGACAATATTATGAGCCGCTGATTTAGAAGTATGAAGTTAAATGAATTAGTGCGTCAAAGAGCGGATTTTTTTGACTTCAAGCCCTGAAACCCTTATCGTTAATGCCTTTTCGATGTAACAAAAGCTTCATGAACAATTCTAAATATTTCCAGAAGCTGCTTTACATAGCTTTACGCAACACCTTGCTACTTCCGGATGACGTGCTTAGGTAAAAACTAGCTGTTCTCGATTATCTTAATCAATTTGTTGACCAGATGAATTCTAGATTAAAAAACAGTTCCACCTGTTGTGTCACGACTTAAAGATAATAAATGCTGATTTCCTTAAGACTAAGGCTATTTATAAGTCTGCGTCAGTCACCCAAATTTATGAAGTTATTGTAGGCCAACGTTTTGATTGAATGCTTTTGCGATCGCAAAAGCATGAAAACAGAAGAGCGAGAAATTAAGAAAAGCTCAATAGTCTTAAGTTGTGGCATTTTGGCTTTCCTACTCAAACTTCATCTGCTACAGGTCAATTGGCTGAGAGAATTTAGCGCCACTCAACTCTGACCAGGAGCTTGAGCCGCCGCATCTCATAGGAGCGTCTACGGGTCTAGGGCAACCGTTTAGTTGAACATTCAAACGTTAGGAACAAGGCTGATCAAGCGTGAATGAGGTTTGGCGTTGCTACTTAGTGCCAAACAGGCGATCGCCTGCATCCCCCAGGCCGGGCAAGATGTAGCCGCGCTCGTCCAGTTTTTCATCTACGGCGGCAGCGTAGAGGGGCACGTCGGGGTGTTCGCGGTGAAAGTGGGCAATGCCCTCGGGGGCGGCGAGCAGGCAGAGAAAGCGGAGCGATCGCGGCTGAGCCTGTTTTAACGGGTACAGTGCCGCCACCGCCGTATTGCCCGTAGCGATCATCGGGTCAACGACGAGAACGTCGCGATCGCTCAAATCCTCCGGCACCTTGAAGAAGTACTCAATCACCCGCAGGGTTTGGGGATCGCGGTAGAGACCAATGTGCCCCACCCGCGCCGAGGGCATCAGCTCCAAGATGCCGTCGAGAATGCCCTGCCCCGCCCGCATGATCGAAACGACGACTAGCTTTTTCTCCGGAGCCAGCACCGGAGCTTCCATCGTGGCCATGGGTGTCTGGATGGTTTCTAGCTTCAGCGGCAGATCGCGCGTCACTTCGTAGGCCATCAGCAGGCTGATTTCCTTTAGCAGCGTGCGAAACTTTGCCGTGCTGGTCTCGGCCCGCCGCATCAGGGTGAGCTTGTGCTGGATGAGGGGATGGTCGATGAGGTGGAGATCAGGCATAGGTTAGTAGAGAGGAGGATGGGTGGGTGAGGGAAGGGGAAAATGCAAAACTCAAAGTTTCTCCTGCAAAGACGCTGCACGTAGGCAAAGCCAGTCCGAAGGATTTACAAAGTTTTGAATTCTCCATTTTGAATTTTTGAACTCTAAAACACCGTGCCATCGCTGGCCAATTGAATCGGCGGTTCTCCCCCCGATCGCCTCTCCGCAGCGATCTGTCGCCCCGCCGTCCAGGTGCCTCCCTGGAGAATTTTTACCAGGGGAAGCGTTTCGGCATCCAGGTTTAACGACTGGCGAATGTGGGTGGCGAGGTCGTCTAGCAAACAGAGGGTGAGGGCGCGCCATTCAACTATCAGTGAAGAATTGGGCGGATGGGCGACCTCAAAATCAGCAGAATTTTTGAGGCTGAGGACACCCATATCCACAAACAGCCCCCCGTTGCGGTATTCGGCTAAGCCGGTGAGCTGATCGAGATCGGTGATGGTGAGGCCGAGGTCTTGCAGGGGTTCCAGCAGCGAATAGGTGAGCCACTGGGAGAGCTTGTGGAAGGGGACAAGGTTGCTGCCGGAGCCAGTATCGGGCAGTTGAGGATGGGGCCATACGTCGCCGAGATTGGTGCCCGCCAGTTCTACCCGTCCGGGCCAGATCGGCCCCAGGCCTAGCAGAATGGTTTGCAAAACGGTCGTTGCTGATAGCTGACTCTGGAAGGCAATTTGTAGCCAGTAGTCCACCAAGTGACCTGGTCGGGGAAGGTCAGACCCAAAGAATTGGGGCCACTGGCGCAGGGTGTGGCCGAGTTTTTGCAGCAGCGCTACTCGTCCTTCGAGTCCCAATAGTGGATTGTCGTTGTTAACCTGGAAGGCTTGGGCAAGTTGGTTAGCAGTGAGTTGCGTGAGCCCATGGGCGTCTGCTTGCCAGGGATGGTCGGGTTGGCTAGAGAAAAGTCCCGCAGTGAAGCTGTGGAAGCTGGCGATCGCCAACCCCTCCGACCGTTGAAACTCAATTCCCGTCCCTGGCTCCACGTACCGCCACCGACTCCCGGCTCCAGCGTCCAGCAGCACGCTGGTGATCGCCAAATCCACCTTCAGCCTTGCCTGCTCTAGTAGATCCAGTCTCGATAACTCTGGCTCTAGAAGGTCTAGGCGCGATCGCCCTTCTACCTCAAAATGTCGCCAGCGCGAGTGAAAGGGAATCTCACCATCGGGATACTGCTGCCGCATGACGTCGAGAACGTAGGCAGCGGTAGCGGATAGGGCTTCGGGATGGTAGCGAAAATGCTGGAGCTGATCCTGCTCGGCTAGCTTAAAAAGGGCGCGGGTGCGATCGCGAATGGCCTGCGGACTTTGCAGGTAAGCGATCGCTGCCTCTGCTGTCGTGTGGGCACCGCCCACCATCCCATCGCTGCCTATTACCATCCTTATTCCAAACCCCGCCCCTTCACCTGGGCCAGATCTTCTTCGGTGGGGGCTACTTTGTCGGTGTAGTAGCCCGCCGCCTTCTTGGCCTCAATCTCTACCCGCGCATCAGGGGGCACCAGATCGTCGGGGATCGGCACGCGCTCAACAATCTCAATACCCGAGCGCACCAGAGCGTTGTACTTCATGTCGCTCATCGACACGAAGCGATCGATGCGGGTCACCCCCAACCAGTGCAGCACATCGGGCATCAGCTCCTGAAAGCGCACATCCTGCACTCCGGCCACGCACTCGGTGCGGGCAAAGTAGGCATCGGCGCGATCGCCCCCTTCCTGCCGTTTGCGGGCGTTATACACCAGAAACTTGGTCACCTCTCCCAGGGCGCGCCCTTCCTTACGGAAGTAGATGATCAGCCCCGCGCCCCCCTGCTGAGCCGTAGCAATACATTCTTCCAAGCCGTGCACTAGGTAGGGGCGACAGGTGCAAATGTCAGAACCAAACACATCCGAGCCATTGCATTCATCGTGAACCCGTACCGCCAAGGGCCGAGTCGGGTCAGTGATAGCGTCGGGATCACCAACGATATAAACCGTAATGCCGCCGATAGGAGGCAAAAATACCTTCACATCAAACCGCGTTACCAGCTCAGGAAACATGCCGCCGGTCTGCTCAAACAGGGCGTAGCGCAGCTCGTCTTCGCTGACCCCGAGGCGCTGGGCTACCCCCGGCAAATACCACACCGGCTCCACGGCTGCCTTAGTGACCACTAGGTCGCCACCAGGTTTGACGATTTCGCCGTCTTCTTTAATTCGCCCCTGACGCACCGCCTCTAGCAGTTCCGGCATTTGAATATGGGCCCGGGTGACGGCGATCGTGGGGCGAATGTCGAGGCCTTCGGTAATCTTGTCGCGATAGACATCGCCAACTAATGCCCCAAAGGGGTCGAGGGAGACGATTTTGTCAGGGTCAGCCCAGCTAGGGTGAGGGCCAATGGCGATCGCAGGGGAGGTATTGGTAAAATCAGGCCTATGGTCAGGATCCAGCACCCCGCTAGCCACCGCCAGAGCGCGGTACACAGCATAGGAGCCAGAATGAGTACCAATGGCGTTGCGGTGGTTGGGGTCGGTGACCGTCGCTACGATTGCCCCACGCTGAAGAGGATCCCCATGGCCCCACTGCACCGAATTCCCTTTGAGCCCCGACCGATTGGAGTGAGAGGTCAGCACAATATGACGGCGCTTGGGCAAGGCTCCGGTCTCGGGTAGACCGGGTTGGATCAGGTTTCCCGCTGCCGAACCGTTACCATCGCTCATAGGTGCCTCGTGGAACAGAAACCACTAATCTGCCACACTTTCCCCCTTACAAACCGCTCACAAGTGACAGACAGCAGTACCGTCCGTCCCGCAGGGTTCTCCGCTCTATTTTGCTAGCGGAGATTTGGGAAGAGTCGCATCCACCACCACTAGCGGCTCCTGGGGAGAGGTCGTAGCTGGGGCTAACTCGGGCTTAGACAGCTGGTCTTTAAAGTCGATCCCCAGCATTTCGCTGTAGAGCTTGACGTAATCGATCGCCGATTTGTCCCAGCTAAAGTCTTGCTCCATGGCCCGCCGCTGTAGCGCCCGCCAAGCATCCTTAAAGCGGTAGCCTTCCCAAGCGCGAATGAGGCAGGTAAACAGGTCCAGCGGCTCGTAGCGGTCAAAGCAGTAGCCCGTGCCCGTGTGGTGCTCGGGGTCGTGGTGCTGCACCGTATCCACCAAACCACCCGTGCGCCGCACCACCGGAATGCAGCCGTAGCGCATGGCAATCATCTGGCTAATACCGCAGGGCTCAAACCGCGACGGCATTAGAAACGCGTCGGCTCCAGCATAAATACGGCGGCCTAGCCCCTCGCTGTAGAGGAGGTAGGTGGCCATGCGACCCCGGTAGCGGCTAGCCATCTGCCAGAGCTGGGTTTCGTAGTAGCGATCGCCCGTGCCCAGCAAAATAAACTGCGCGTCGGTATAGGAGAGGAAGCGGTCCAGAATTTGCAGAATTAGATCCAGCCCCTTTTGCTCCACCAGGCGGCCGACCAGCCCCACCAAAAAGGCCTTAGAATTCACCTCTAGACCCAGCTCTTCTTGAATCGCCACTTTATTGGCGCGGCGATTTTCAAGGCTGTCAGGGGTAAAGTTTTTAACGATATATCTGTCAGTGGCGGGGTCGTAGGACTCGTCATCAATGCCGTTGAGAATGCCGCCTAGCTTGCCGCTAATAAACGACAGCAGCCCCTCCAGCTCTTCGCCGTAGTCGGGAGTTTTAATTTGCTGGGCGTAGGTAGGCGACACCGTGTTGACGCGATCGGCAGCCTGCACCGCCGCCGCCATGGTGTTGTGCCCCTGCATGTACCACGGGCACCAGGTAATGCGCTCTAGCTCCCATCGCCACGGCCCTTGGTAAGCCAGGTTGTGGATGGTAAACACCGTGCTGATGTCGGGCGACTGCTGCATCCACACCGGAATCATGCCCGTGTGCCAGTCGTGGCAGTGAATAATCTGAGGCTTCCAGTAGTTCCAGGCAAACTCAGCCGCGCCGTTGGCAAAGAATGTAAACCGCCAGGCTTCATCGTCGCCACCATAGACCTTACGGGGATCAAAGGCGGGGTGGCCAAACAGATAAACCGGCACATCAGACTCAGGCAGAGTAGTTTCGTACACCGCAAAGTCGTTAAACATGGCGGTGCCTTTCCACACCGGCTCTTCAGGAATATCGACCTTGTCAGGCAAAAAGCCGTAGTAGGGCATGAAGATGCGCACGTCGTGCCCCATTTTGCGCAGCACTTTAGGCAGGGAACCCACGACGTCACCCATACCGCCGACCTTAGCCAGGGGTGCCGCTTCTGCTGCTACAAAAAGAATTTCCATATCGCCCGCCCTGCTGTTGGATCAATCGGTTGTCCTCAGTCTACGGGGGTGTGGGCGTTATGCCTAGATCTGCCCTCAACCCTACGATCGCAGCTCGGCCAGTTGCCCCATCCACGAGCGGTTTGGTCAACTGGCCCTAAACTATCGCGACCTGCGCCTATAACGGTGGCGACTAAAGAGCATTGGGCAAAGGCGAATGCCCTAGCTCAGGTACTTACTTAGGGTCTCACTATATTCGTCATACTTTTTCGCCCCCACCAAGGTTTCCGCTACGTCTCCCTGCTGAAAGAACATCACGGCGGGAATGCTGCGAATGCCGTAGCGCTTGGCTACAGCCTGATTGGCATCTAAATCGAGCTTGAGGACTTTGACGCGATCGCCGTATTCGTCGGCCAGCTGGTCCATCAGCGGGGCCACCAACTTGCAGGGGCCACACCAGGCTGCTGTGCAATCGACCACAAATAACGACTCTGCACTTAGAAGCGCATCAAACTCGGTTTCGTTTTCAATGTATGCAGCAGGCATAGGTGAAATCTCAGTTAAAGGCCCATTCTCCCACGGGGATGGTTCAGGAAACCGGGCGTCACCTACTGCCCTTTCCCCTTGAACAGGTTGGTAAGGCGGCTAAAAACTGATCTGAAGCAAGTAATTTGTCCAAGATCGGCGCCATCAAAACATACAAAACTTCACAATTAAAACGCTAGATATACGGTTGCACGGGGTTTGTCACTCCATAGCTAGTTTTTATTTAGCGATTTGACCCTCTAGGGTTCCACCAGCTTTTCAAACGTGCTAGGGTGTCTCCAGAGATATAGAGATCGGTTAGCAGCATTTGTTTCTAGTACTAACGAATTTTTCCGTTTTTCCATTGACAGACTTCTCTCCGAAATTTTGCTCTGCACATCCTTTAATTTTTGGAGAAAAGATATGTCAATCTACGTAGGCAACCTGTCCTATGACGCTACCAGCGAAGACCTAACCTCTGTGTTTGCAGAGTACGGGTCTGTTAAGCGGGTACAACTTCCCACCGATCGTGAAACCGGGCGTATGCGCGGCTTCGCCTTCGTCGAGATGTCTGCCGATTCTGAAGAAAACGCAGCTATCGAAGCCCTAGACGGCGCTGAGTGGATGGGCCGTGATCTCAAAGTTAACAAAGCCAAGCCCCGCGAAGATCGCGGTGGCGGCGGTGGTAACTTCGGTGGCGGCGGCGGCGGTGGTCGCCGTGGCGGTGGCGATAGCTTCTCCCGCGGCGGTTACTAAACCTCTACTCCTAGATTTGATCGTAAAGACCAAACCTAGATAAATAGCAAACAGGGTTCAGGCAGAGATGTCTGAACCCTGTTTGCTATGTGCCAAGATATCGACCTTTAGGGATGGCGTTAAGCCGAATTGACGCGTTATGGCGCGTTCCCACACCAGCATCAACGCTGTGCTTTGGCCAGAGTGCTAACCATGGCACTAACCCTCTACCGATCCACTGACCCCATAACCACGTCAATGCTGCCGAGAATAACGAAAATATCGGCCACCTTTTGGCCCTTGAGCAGGTAGGGCAGCAGCTGCAAGTTGTTGAAATCGGCAGGGCGAATCTTCCATCGCCACGGCATAGGGCTCTCGTTGCCGATCAGAAAAATGCCCAGTTCACCCCGCCCCGACTCGACCCGCACATAGTGCTCCCCGGCGGGAATTTTGAAGGTAGGGGCAATTTTTTTGGCGATGAACTGGTAGTCAAAGCTATCCCACGGCGACTTTGGCCCTTCAGCTAGGCGCTTGGCCTCGAGGGTTTCCCAGGGGCCGCCTGGTAGCCCATCGAGAGCCTGCCGAATGATCTTGAGCGACTGACGCATTTCCTCTAAACGCACCCGGTAGCGAGCCAGGCAATCGCCCTCAGACTGCCAGGCTACCTGCCAGTTAAAGTCGTCATAGCACTCGTAATGATCGACCTTGCGCAGATCCCACTGGACGCCAGAAGCCCGCAGCATGGGGCCAGAGCAGCCCCAGCCTATAGCCTCATCACGGGTGACGACGCCCAGCCCTTCGCAGCGACGGCGAAACACTGGGTTGTCGGTGACCAGGCGCTCGTACTCGTCGAGCTTGGGGGCTAAGTAGTCCACAAAGTCTTGGCATTTTTCCGTCCAGCCGTAGGGCAGGTCAGCAGCCACACCACCCACCCGGAAATAATTGTGATTGACCATGCGGTAACCGCTCACCGCCTCAAATAAATCGAGAATGGGTTCGCGATCGCGCAGCGCATAGAAAAACAGCGTCTGCGCCCCCATATCCATCACGAAAGGGCCTACCCAGAGCAGGTGATTGACCAAGCGGGTCAGCTCTAGCAAAATCACGCGAATATAGCTAGCCCGCTTGGGCACCTCAATATCTGCCAGCTTTTCTACGGCGTTGACGGTGACGGCCTCGTTGAATAAGCCACCGTAGTAGTCCCACCGGCTGGTGTAGGGGATGAACATGGTGGAAGTCCGGCTCTCGGCAATTTTCTCCATACCGCGATGCAGGTAGCCGATCACGGGTTCACAGTCGATCACATCTTCGCCGTCGAGGGTGACCATAATCCGAAAGCAGCCGTGCATGGAGGGGTGGTGAGGGCCAAAGTTAACCACCATGGGTTCGGTTCGAGTTTCAAGCAGCACCATGGACGTTTCTCCAGTCAGAGCGCATAGTTTTAGTATCGCCAGGGCGATCGCGCTCTGTCTTGCAAGTTCTTCCGCTGGTTTGCACAAACTTCCGATCGCCGCGCCTAACCTCTACCCTCACGGCAAGAGGCTATGCAAAGCTCTTGGCTCACTGTTCGATGCAGGTATATACCCAAACGCCAAAGCCAACCCTAATGACGACAACAGAGCGGCCCTAGAAACGGTTTGCCTGCCGCCATTGGCCAGGGGTCGTGCCCACCAGCCGCCTAAAGTGACGGTTGAGGTGGCTCTGGTGGGCAAAGCCTACCCGGCAGGCAATATCGGCAATGGGGAGGTCGGGCTGAGCCAGCAGCGTCTTGGCCTGCTGTACCCGGCAGCGAATGACGTACTGGTGGGGCGCGGCCCCAGTGGACTGCTTAAACAGTTGCGCAAAGTAGTGGGCGCTCATGCCCACCAGGGTGGATAGGGTCTCTAGGCTCAAGTCAGCATCTAAGTGGCTGTGAATGTAGTCCACCACCCGCTGGAGCTGAGGCTTGGCCAGCCCGTTGCCATAGGTTTTGAGCTGTGGCTTGCGAGTGGCATAGGTTTGCAGCAGATGCACGGCCAGGGCTGTGGTGAGCGCTTCGGCATAGAGACGCTCACCACCACTTTGAAGCACCCGTCTGAGACATAGCCCTAGCTGTAACACCAAGAGGTCTTGGGTAGCAAAGTGAGGTATGAGCTCAAAGGTGGTGCCGTCGGCAGCTTCGTCGAGCGATCGCCCTAGGGCAGCAGTCTCAAAGACCAAGTTCATAAATTCGCCGGGGGCATTCCAGCGCGATCGCTGTCCTACCCCGGCGGGCAGCACCAAAATGTCTCCCGGATGCACCCGCTCTGATTTAAATCGTCCATCGATCGAGCGCTCTGCCCAGACCGGTTCTGATCCGGGAAACTGAGTAAATAGCACAACACTGTGCCAGGGCGTAGACACCTCTTCCTCAATGGCTCCAGGCGGTTCCCAGCGACAGTCTACGTGAGTGCCACGCCAGCAAAAGCCCTGGGTAGACAACAGCGGCGGGGCCGTAAACAGGTTATCCACCTGGCTAGCCGTAGATAGAAGTCGAGGTGGCATGCCCTAGCCCCGCTGCTTAAACGGTGTTGCGAATCCATTGCTCCGGCCCCAGCAGCATTGCCAGAAATGCGACCAAAACCGGTGCAACCTTAGTTTAGAACAGGCCCGTTAAGACAGCGAGCCCCTCTCGGCTAGCTCCCTAGTGGGTAGGGGGCTGACGGGCGGCACTTGCAGCATGTCGGTCAATAGTGTGGAGGGGGGCTGGCTGTGTGGCCAAGCAAAGGCGTGGCGAAAGGCCGCTTCCTGGCAGGCTTGCAGCTCCTCAAAGCCGATGACGTCGTGGGTGAGCAGGTTCTCGTACTCAAAGGGCAGGCGTACGTTGTGCAGCCCCGCGTTGTCGGTGCAGATAGCGATATCAACCCCGGCCTCAAAGCAGCGATCGAACACGACTTTGAGCTGGCTGATTTCGTCTAGGGTGCCGGTCTTGAGGTAAGTGGTGGGGCACACCTCTAGGCACTGCCCTCGCGCCGCTACCTCGGGCAGTAGCTCCGGGTGTCGCAGCGGAATTTGAATGCCGTGGCCAATGCGCATCAGGTAGGGCAGCAGCTTGGGATGGTCGCCATCCACGGTTTCGTAGAGGTGGCCGGTGGTTTTGAGGCCTAGATCCTGGGCGCGCTGGTAGAGCTGGGTAAACTCGTCGATGCGATCGCCGTACTTCGCGTCACCGCCCGCCACATCGACCGCACACACATATTCGGGATATTGCCCCGCCAGTTCCACAATTGCCTGGTTCACCTCGTGGGGCAGCCGCGAGTGCATACACAGAATCTGCTTGGTCACAATGGGATACTCAGGCTGCTGGCTGGCTCGCCCGACAATTTCTACAATCTCGGCCATCGCCTCAATGCGCTGGTTCTGGGTCAAATGCTCAGGGGTGCGCAGGTAGGGGGTATAGCGCAGCTCTAAGTAGGCCAGGTTTTCAAAAATGTAGGCACCCCGAATCAGGCGATAGATGAAGTAGGGTAAGGCCTCGTAGGTTTGCACACTCTCGACGAGGGTATGCAGCTCTAGATACTCCGCAAGAGTATTCCGGGGACGGGTGTAAAACTGCTCAAACGCTGGGTAATCAGCAAACTGGCCCGACAGATCGGGGCGATTGCGCTCAAAATAGCGCCACAGGACTCGGGGTACAACAGAACCGCCTAGATGACGGTGTAGTTCAGCATATAGACTCACGGCAACCTCCGCCTTAATGAAGCTTTTGTAGTGCAGCTTTTATAGATGGACTGGGCTCGCAATGGCCTCTCAGAGCCGACTTAACCCCTGCAGAGAGGCTGTGCCAATACCATCGCGAGTCTTTGAAAAATCTAAAGAAATGTAAACTAGATATTCCCCTGTTCTATCGCATATTTCACTCATTGGGTATAAGGTTAAACACATTTAATTTGCTAAGGGTTCGGGCTCTAGGTAGCGTTGCCTTTAGTCAGAGTCACAAGATCTTGAAGTTGACACAATTACATTTACCTAGTGATAATGGGAATTTGTGTGAACTTTAGAGCCTGAATTCCCTTGGCAAACGTTGTAGTAATTGGGGCCCAGTGGGGCGACGAAGGTAAGGGCAAAATTACCGATTTGCTGAGTCGTTCGGCAGACGTAGTTGTGCGCTACCAGGGTGGGGTCAACGCCGGTCACACCGTCGTTGTTAAAGATCAAACCTTCAAGCTGCACCTGATTCCCTCCGGTATTCTCTACCCCGATACTGAGTGCGTTATCGGCAGCGGCACCGTTATTGACCCCAAGGCTCTAATTGGCGAACTCGACAAGCTGGTCGAGCTAGGAATTTCCACTAAAAACCTCTTCATTTCCAACGCGGCCCACGTCACCATGCCCTATCACCGCCTGATCGATCAGGCGTCGGAGGAGCGCCGGGGCAACCATAAGATCGGCACCACCAAGCGCGGCATTGGCCCTACTTACGCCGACAAGTCTGAGCGCATTGGCATCCGCGTCATTGACCTGATGGACTACGCCCGCCTCCGCAAGCAGCTGGAGTGGACGATTCAGTACAAAAACGGCATTCTCGAAAAGTTGTACGATCTCGCCCCCCTCGATCCAGCGGCGGTGATTGACGAATACATTGAGTATGCTGAGCGGCTGCGGCCCCACATTATTGACAGTTCCCTCCATGTCTATCAAGCCATTCGCCAGCGCAAAAACGTGCTGTTTGAAGGGGCCCAGGGCACTTTACTCGACCTCGACCACGGCACTTATCCCTACGTTACCTCCTCTAACCCGGTGGCGGGGGGGGCGTGCATCGGCACCGGCATTGGCCCTACAGTGATCGACCGGGTGATTGGGGTGGCTAAGGCCTACACCACTCGCGTTGGAGAAGGCCCCTTCCCCACCGAGCTGACCGGTGAGATGGGTGAGTTGCTCTGCGATCGCGGTGCCGAGTTTGGCACTACCACCGGTCGCCGCCGCCGCTGCGGCTGGTTTGATGCCGTAATTGGCCGTTACGCGGTGCGCATCAATGGCCTCGACTGTCTCGCTGTCACCAAGCTCGATGTCCTCGACGATGTGGATGAGATCGAGGTATGCGTGGCCTATGAACTAGACGGTGAGCGCTGCGAAGAGCTTCCGGCCAGTGCCGAGGCCTTTGGCCGCTGCAAGCCCATCTACAAAACCATGCCCGGCTGGAAACAGCCCACCGATCACTGCCGATCGCTGAGTGACCTACCCAAAGCTGCCCTAGACTATCTCAAGTTTTTGGCGGAGTTGATGGAGGTACCGATCGCGATCGTGTCGCTTGGGGCCAGCCGCGACCAGACTATCATCGTAGAGGACCCCATCCATGGGCCGAAGCGGGCGCTGCTCTACGAGAATGGCGAGTCCCAGGTAGCCTAGGGCTTGGCAAGTTTGTTTTTTGAATTTATTTTTAACGGGGGGATTTTCCATGGAACTGACTATTGAGTGCAAATCGCGCGATGCTAAGGCCAAGCCTAACGCCCTACGCCGCGAAGGGCTGCTGCCGGTAGTCCTTTACGGCCACCAGGGCACCGAGTCGGTGTCGCTGACCGTCAATCAAAAAGACGCCGACCTGCTGCTGCGCAAGGCCGCGGTCAACAACACCATGATTGACCTAAAAATTCCAGATATGTCCTGGAACGGCAAGGCTTTGCTGCGGGAAGTTCAGGCCCACCCCTGGAAGAAAACTGTGTACCACCTGAGCTTTTTTGCGGTGAAGGCTCAAGATGCTGTGGAAGTGGGCGTTACGCTCCATTTTGTAGGTGAGCCCACTGGGGTTAAAGACGACGGCGGCGTGCTCAACACCGAAATCAACGAAGTCACCGTTAAGTGCAAGGCCATCGACATCCCCGAGGTGATCGAGGTGGATGTGTCTGGGCTAGGTGTGGGTGACTCGCTCACCGTGGCCGACCTAGTGCTGCCCGAGGGCGCTGTGGTAGCTGGCGACCAAACTCAAACCATTGCTACGGTGCTCCAGGGCCGCATGGCTGAGGGCGAAGGCGAGGACGAAGCGGCAGCAGAATAGGCTTGCTTGGTTAATCTGGCAGGTTTTAATCCCTAGGGGCTAGGAAACACATTCCTGGCCCCTTTGTAGCGTTAGGCAGTTTTTGGCAGGTAGAATATGGCCGATTTTGCACTTCCCGAATTGATTCAGCAGATGAGTCAGCCGGAGTTTTATCCCCACCCGGTAGTTGAGCCCATTCGGCTGCTGCAAACCCACGTGTCCTATGTGCTGCTGACTGGTGACTACGCCTACAAGGTGAAAAAGCCGGTAAATTTTGGCTTTCTAGACTATTCCACCCTGGAAAAGCGGCAGCATTTTTGCCAAGAAGAGCTGCGGCTTAACCAGCGGGGGGCCGGAGCGCTTTACCTAGAGGTGGTCGCTTTGGGCCAAACCGGAGAAACCTATCACCTCGGCAGCGGCACGACCGTGGAGTATGCCGTCAAAATGGTGCAGTTCCCGCAGGATACGCTGCTGAGTGCTCTATTCGATCGCAGCGAACTCACCGAATCCCTAATGGCAGATCTAGCAACGGCCGTGGCCGACTTTCACCTGGGGGCCGAAACCAATGACCACATTCGCACCTTTGGTGCGGTAGAGCAGATTCGCCAGGCCTTTGACGAAAACTACGAGCAAACCACTGGTTTTATCGGCGGCCCCCAGACCCAAGCCCAGTTCGATGAGACCAAGACTTATACCGACTCTTTCTTCGCGGCCCACGGCGATTTGTTTAAACGGCGGGTTGAACAAAACTGGATTCGCGCCTGCCACGGTGACCTGCATTTAAATAACCTGTGTCGCTGGCAAGAGCAACTCTATCTCTTTGACTGCATCGAGTTTAACGAGCCCTTTCGCTACGTCGATGTGATGTATGACGTCGGCTTTGTGGTGATGGATCTGCTGTCTAAGGACTGCGCCACACTAGCCACGGTGTTTTTGAACAACTATGTAGAGTGCACCGGCGATTGGGAAGGGGTGCAGCTGCTGCCTCTGTACATTAGCCGCCAGGCCTACGTGCGAGCCAAGGTGACCTCATTTTTGCTTGGCGATCCGTCAGTTGATGAAGCGACCAAGCAACAAGCGGCTGAGACAGCGGCTGGCTACTACCGCCTCGCCTGGTCGGTGTGCCAACCCCGCAGCGGTGCAGTCTACATAATGGCCGGGCTGTCCGGCTCGGGCAAGTCCACCACCGCTCGGCAGTTGGCCAGTCACACCAATGCCATTCACCTGCGCAGCGACGCGGTGCGCAAGCACCTGGCCGGAGTGCCCCTAGACCAGCGGGGCGACGACAGCCTCTACACTCCAGAGATGACCGAGAAGACCTACGATCGCCTCCTCACCTTGGGCATTGCCCTGGCTCAGACCGGCTACCCAGTGATTCTTGATGCCAAGTACGATCGCCAGGCTCTGCGCCAAACTGCGATTGAGGCCATTCAGCAGGCGGAATTGCCGGTGAGCATTCTGCACTGCACGGCTCCCCCTGAGGTATTGGAGCAGCGGGTGCGCGATCGCGCGGGGGACATTGCTGATGCGACCGTAGCGGTGCTTCAGCGCCAGCACATGGAGCCCTTTACCGAGGTCGAGCAGCCGCTGGTGCAGGCGATTGACACTACCCGAGCGGTGCCCCAGCAAATAGCCGCTATAGTAGGGGCATAGGCACTTGCCTAGCCTCACTAGCGCCCCAGAGAGGATGTACCGGTGGCCGACAAAATTATTCCACCAGCGCTAAAAATTTGGCTGGCCTTTCTATTTATATTCTTGCTGCTGGGCTATGGCGTGGTGCCCAGCATTTTGCTGGGGGCAGTGGCCGGGTTTGCCGGAGGCACCATCAACGCCTGGTGGACGACGCCTGGGGGTGAACCCACCACCACCCTAGAACTGCCGGCACCCCTGCGACAGCTCAACCCAAGACGGCTGCCCCTGGGCAGTCTCTTTAGGCGCAGCGGCACCCAGCGTTTGCCCAGGGCGCGTCGGTAGGGCTTGCAGCACGATGCGGGCATACTGAGCGGGAGATTTTAACCCCCGTCCAGCATGGCAGAACGAGCGTATTGGCTAGCCTGGGCCCAGGCTTACGGCCTCGGCCCAATTTTGTTGAAGCGACTGTGCAGCCACTTCGGCACCCTATCTGCCGCCTGGCATGCTGAAGGAGCAGCTCTGCTAGAGGTGGAAGGCATTGGCCTGGGGACGGGGTCCAAACTGGTGGAGTATCGGCAGACGGTTTCTCCGCTAGAGCTGCTGGCCAGCTACGAACAGCAGCACCCCAATTTTTGGACTCCGGCAGATGCGGAGTACCCGGCCCTGCTCTACGAAATTACTGATCCGCCGCCGCTGCTATTTTATCGGGGACAGCCGGAGCTGGCGGGTGCCCTGCACCTGGTTCCATCGGTTGGGGTGGTGGGCACTCGCAACCCATCAGACTACGGTCAGCGCTGGACCCGCCGCCTGACCCAGCAACTGGTGGCCCACGATGTGATCGTAATCTCGGGGTTGGCCAAGGGGGTCGATCGCTACGCCCACCAGCAGACCCTAGACAGCCATGGTCTCACCATTGCGGTGCTGGGAACGGGGGTTGATCAGGTTTATCCCCTGGGCAACCGCGATCTGCACGATCGCATTGCTCGCCACGGTCTGCTGCTCAGTGAGCACCCCAACGGCACACCTCCCGATCGCGCCCACTTTCCCCGCCGCAACCGCATCATTGCCGGGCTCAGTCGAGCAGTGGTGGTGACCGAAGCTCCGGCGCGATCGGGGGCACTGATTACGGCGCAGTTGGCCAATGACTATGGCCGCGATGTATTTGCGGTGCCAGGGTCGCTGGATAACCTCAATAGTGAGGGCTGCCTGGGGCTGATCAACCAGGGCGCCCAGATGATTTTGAACGACAAGACGCTGATCGCCGCTCTCGGACAGATGCCCCAAATTAGCAATGGTGAACCGGCGGGTTACGCCTTAAGTGAAAAGGGCGATCGCCCGCCGGTCAGACCCCCGGTGTCACCGCCCTTATCCCCCACCATGGCCCAGGTATTGGCCACCATCACCAGCGAACCCATTTCCCTCGACGGCCTGGTGCAGCAACTGGCTCAGCCCACTGGGGAGGTACTGGCTACCCTCGTGCAGTTAGAGCTGATGGGTCTAGTCACTCAGCTGCCGGGCATGCGCTACCAACGTTATTAAGCGTCGTACCACACCGATTGGTCGCAGCGCTGCTGCAAAAACTCAAACCGCAGGCTTCCCAGCTTCACCAAGTCGCCGTCTTGCAGGTAGTGGCGCTGGGCCGGAGCCAGGCGGCGACCATTCACCCAGGTGCCCCCATCGCTGCCCAGGTCGGTGAGAAAGAAGCCTCGCAGGGAGTCAAAGTTGAGCGCCGCATGGCAGTCGGCAATTCCCGGCCGGGACATGGCCACGGCGCAGCAACGGCCCTGCCCCAGCAACCAGCGGGTGCCACACGGGGTGACCTCAATGGCGCGCTCGGCGTTGATGTTGGTGCTGAGAAAGGCGCGATCGTCGGCCACAATGCCCTGCACATACCAATCGGTGCGGTAGCAATGGTTTTGGGCTGTCAGAATGGGGTCGATAATATCGGCCACTTGCTCAAGGTCATAGCTCATGTTGCGAAAGAGCGTATCTAGCAGCCAGGGGGGTGAGGCGATTCCCGTTGGGGTCGCTTCGCGAATCGCGCCACCACTTGAACCTTTGGGTGTAGTGCTAGATCGCTGATCTGAGTTGGCAGAAAAGAAGGGGGAGGAAACCATAACAAACCGTCGTTTTACCGCTAACTACGTCTCTAGAACAGGTCATCCACCAACCGCAGCCTGGGCCGTAGCTTTGTCTGGAAGGGACATGGTTGTGGTGTACCTGGCTTATGCACCGGCCCAAAGTTCAACAGGTAACGTTGGGCGTTGTAGAGAAACTCCTTAGGGACTGTGATAACCACACGTGACGATTTTCCTCAAGCGCCTCGCCCGGTCGGGTTTGGCTCTTGCCATTAAACTGGGTTTCTACGGTAGGCACAATGCCAGGGCTAGGGTTGCTTATAAAAGCTTTATAGTTTCTCCGCAATTCCACTGATGAGCTTTAATCCGCTACCAGCACCGACGGAGTTTGGCGCTGCTCTGCTATATCATCGGGGTATTCATTAATGCTCTGGCCGGGGGCTAAACCCGTGAACCCCTCCACTCGTGCTCAGCCGCCGTTGAGCTTTATTCCCCCCGCGCTGGATACTCGGGTGCTAGCCCTGGTGCGCCTGGGGTTGCCCTACTGGATGCGCTGGCGAGAACAGGTTCAGCACGTAGAGGTGGTCAACGCCGAGGGGCTGGTGCAGTTGTACAAAGCATTTGATGCCGGAGAAACCCGGTTTCTACTGGCCTTTCGCCATCCCAGCCCGCTCGACTCATTTTGCATAGGACATTTGCTGTGGTATGCGGTACCCCAGCGAGCCCGAGAATTGGGTGTTAAGCTCAAGCGCCCAATTCATGTGCACTTCATCTACGATCGCGGCATTCCCCTTTGGGCTGGTGCTTGGGTCGGTAAGCTCTACGCCAAACTGGGCGGCACCCCCATTCAGCGGGGCAAGGTCGATCGCCAGGGGCTGCGATCGGCTCGCCAGCTGCTGGCCAATGGGCAGTTTCCCCTTGCCGCTGCCCCCGAGGGCGGCAACAACGGTCACACCGAAATTGTCAGCCCTCTAGAGCCGGGGGTAGCCCAGATGGCCTTTTGGTGTGTAGACGATCTGCACAGTCAGGGACGAGCGGAGCAGATGGCGATCGCCCCCCTGGGCATCTCCTACCGCTACATCAGACCGCCTTGGCGCGAACTCGATCGCTGGCTCGATCGCCTAGAGCAGGAGACTAGTCTGGCTCCCCGACAGCATCTCTACCCACCCGGCGACACCTCTAAAACCGCCATCGAGCAGCGCTATCGTCGGCTCTCTAACCTGGGAGAGCGTCTGCTCACCCTCTTAGAAAATTACTACCGCCGGGTGTATCGTGTGGCGATTCCCTCAGTTGACTCCGGCGATCGCCCCGATGCCGTGCCTCCAACTAACGCCCTGAGCAATCGCCTCGAAGCTTTAATGAATGCGGCCCTACAGGTAGCCGAAACCTACTTTCAGCTCCTGCCCAAAGGCAGCACCATTGACCGCTGTCGCCGCATTGAGCAAGCCGGGTGGGAGCATATCTTTCGCCAAGACGTTGTGAGCAACCCGCGACTTTCAGCCGTGGAGATGGGGCTAGCCAATCGCGAGGCCGAAGAAGCCTCCCTCCGCATGTGGCACATGCGCCTGGTGGAGAGCTTTATCGCCGTTACGGGCCAATACGTGCGCCAGCGACCCTCCGCCGAGCGCTTTGCTGAAACGGTGATGATTTTGCGCGACACGGTGTGCTTAATCCAAGGCAAAAACTCCTTTCCACGTCCCAAGCTGGGGCCACAGCGAGCGGTGCTCACGGTGGGGGAGCCGATCTCGGTGAGCGATCGCTGGCCCGACTACAAAACCAATCGCAAGCAGGCCGTCGCCCAGCTCACCGCCGACCTACAAAGCGCGCTAGAAGCCATGATTACGCCTATTCTGCCAGGCTCGGAGTTACCGCAGGCAGACGTGCCAAAATAGCCTCAACCTGCTGCTGATAATCTGCCTCCGCAAGAGCTGGCGTGCTATTCTCCACTCCCACCTCCTGGCCGCTCTCTACCCAGGATCGGCAGCCGCTGTAGCCCTTGTGGCGAGGTAGCATCAGAGGTTGTTGAAAACGGTAGGCCCTCAACAGCAGCCCATAGAGCGGGCGATCGGACTGCCAGTTAAGCCGTTCTGCCACAAATTGCTCATTCCACACCAGGTAGGGCAGCAGAGCCGCCGCCTCTGCTTCAGCCGTGAGGGGCAGGGCGTGGGTAATGGTCGCCCACCCGTCAAACCGCACCTGGTCGTCATGGATAATTTCTCCTTCTATCAGGGGCCAAAAGGCATCCTTCAGCAGGGCCGCTTTTTGATGCTCGACGGTGGGCAGCAGCAGCACCTGCCGGGCCGCCAGCGAAAACTGCCCTTTAGCCTCGCGAATGCCACCCTTGCGCAACAGCAGAATGGTTTCGCCTTGTAGCAGTGCCGTCACGGCCACTTGCCATTCCTTTAAAACCCACGACACCATCGTTTTTGCCTCCATTTTGCAAGGTCAAGGCATTGTTAAATTTTGAAATCTGGGGAACCAACAGCTAGCACGGCCAAATCATCCCAGTGCGCTAATACCAGGCTAGCCCCTACAACGGGCGATCGCCCCCAGGGTTCTGAGACAGAGATGAATCCTGCGGCTTGAGCTCGTTCTGCCAATGCTAGATCAGCCCAGCTATCGCCAACGACCAGGGTGTGCGCGACTGAGACTTGAAGGCGATCGCACACTACCCCCAACAGCGTTGGATCGGGCTTGGGCGGATCCTCTGGCCTCGTACCCTGCCACGCATCTACCCAGGGCAGCAGCTCGTAATGGGTCAAAAATTCTTCGACAAAGGCTGGGCTATCGGATGACAGCACTCCAATTTTTAAGGGACTGTGGTGCAGCCGCTCCAGCATTGCAGCGGTGCCCGCAAAGGGTGGGGTATAGGCGGCCTTGCCGTTGCGCTTGGCGTTGACCGCCGCGAAGCACTCTGCCACTAGCTCCGTCGCCTTTTCTAAGGGATAGCCGGCCTGCGCTAGCACAGCTACGGCCCCCTGCTTGTTGGCCTCGCGTGTGCCCGCCGCCATCAGCCCATCGGGGTCAATGCCGCTGGCAGACACCCCAAAACAGTCTAAAAGAGCTGGAATTAACGCATCTCCAAATCCTGCGGCGGTGGCACAGGCCTCTGCCCGCGCCAGGGCTGTGTGGTGCAATAGCTTCAGGGAGTCGGCCAGGGTGCCATCTTTATCAAATACAATCGCCTCCACATCGGCAATCCTCTGCTGCCCGCACCGCACCCAGACCATAGCTTTACGCTCCTCATAACAACAGCAACCCCGGCTCTAAATTGTCGGTGCAGCGGCCTCAATAGGGCTAGGGGTGCAGATGAGAATTTTGTCAGGAATTGGTTGAAAAAAATAGCTTTCAAGCTCACCCACTATCCTAGATAATGGGAAGGTTTTGAAATTTGAAATATAAGCAGTTCACTATGCGCACCCACTACTGCGGCACCCTGCGGGCCAGCGACATTGGCAGCACCGTTACCCTGTTCGGCTGGGTCGATCGCCGCCGCGACCATGGGGGCGTTATTTTTATTGATCTGCGCGATCGCACTGGCGTCGTGCAAGTTGTCAGCGACCCCGAGCGTACTCCGGCCTCTTATCCCCAAGCTGACCCGCTGCGCAACGAGTATGTGGTCAAAATTCAGGGTCGGGTCAGCCAGCGCCAGGAGGGCTCTGTGAACCCCAAGCTGCCCACGGGTGAAATTGAGATCTACGCCGACACCATCGAGCTCCTGAACGCGGTGCGCAAGCCGCTGCCCTTTCAGGTCTCCACCGCCGATTCGGAAACCGTGCGCGAAGACCTGCGGCTGCGCTATCGGTATTTAGATTTGCGGCGCGATCGCATGGCCCAGAACCTGCGCATTCGCCACGAAGTCACCAAAGCCATTCGCCGCTTCCTCGAAGACCAGGAAGGGTTTTACGAGGTTGAAACCCCCATTCTCACCCGCTCCACTCCAGAAGGGGCGCGGGATTATCTGGTGCCCTCGCGGGTCAACCCCGGCGAGTTTTATGCCCTGCCCCAGTCGCCCCAGCTCTTCAAGCAGCTGCTGATGGTGTCGGGGGTCGATCGCTACTACCAGATCGCCCGCTGCTTCCGCGACGAAGACCTGCGCGCCGATCGCCAGCCCGAGTTCACCCAGCTTGATATGGAAATGAGCTTCATGACCCAGGACGAGATCCTGGCGCTGAATGAAGCTCTGGTAGCCCATATCTTTAAGGCCGTCAAGGGCGTTGAGATTCCCCGACCCTTCCCCCGGCTAACTTATGCCGAGGCGATGGATCGCTACGGCAGCGATAAGCCCGACACCCGTTACGGCTTGGAGCTGGTGGATGTGTCTGACCTGGTGAAAGACTGCGGCTTTAAGGTATTTTCTGGCGCGGTAGCCGATGGCGGCATCGTCAAGGTGCTGCCCATCCCCAACGGCAACGACCAGATCTCCAACGTACGCATCAAGCCCGGTGGCGACCTGTTTAAAGTCGCCGCCGATGCCGGGGCCAAGGGCCTAGCCTACGTGCGGGTGCGGGCCGACGGTGCGGTGGACACCATTGGGGCGATTAAAGACAATCTCGGCCCTGAGCAAATGGCCGAACTCCTCAGCCGCACCGGAGCCACCGAAGGCACGCTGCTTCTGTTTGGGGCGGGGCCAACCACAATGGTGAATGCCACTCTGGATCGATTGCGCCAGGCGATCGCCCGCGAGATGGATCTAATTCCTACCCACAGCCTCAACCTGCTGTGGGTTACCGACTTTCCTATGTTTGAGTGGAACGCTGACCAGCAGCGGCTCGAAGCTCTGCACCACCCCTTCACCGCCCCCCACCCCGACGACGTGGGTGACCTCAAATCTGCTCGCGCCGTGGCCTACGACATGGTGCTTAACGGCTATGAAATTGGCGGCGGCAGCCTGCGCATCTACCAGCCCGAGGTGCAGAGCCAAGTGTTTGAAACCATTGGCCTATCTGAGCAAGAAGCCCGCGACAAGTTTGGCTTTTTGCTCGAAGCCTTTGAGTATGGCACCCCGCCCCACGGCGGCATTGCCTACGGGCTCGATCGCATCGTCATGCTGATGGCGGGCGAGGAGTCAATCCGCGATGCGATCGCCTTCCCCAAGACCCAGCAGGCCCGCTGTCTGCTCACCCAAGCTCCCTCTGGTGTAGACGAATCGCAGCTCAAGGAACTCGCGATCGCCTCCACCTACGAGCCAGAGGCAGACGAGTAAAATTGGAGGTAGGGGATGGGTCACAAACTAATCCTCTATTGGTGGGCAATGCTCACCCTACGGTTGCCCGGAGTTATTGATGGTTGCCACTAAGCTCTCTCTGGCCAATTTCTTAAGTCTAGAAACAGACTCAGATGCCCTCTGTGAGTTTGTGGATGGGGAAGTGATTGAGATGCCACCAGAGAGTCCGCGAAATGTGCTGGTCTCGTTGTTTTTATTGCAACGGTTTTTGCAAATCGTGCCCTTCCACTGGTTGCGCCGAATGGATACCGAAGTCGTGGTATCTGGACGAGTGCGGATTCCGGATTTGCTGGTGTTGGGCGAAGACTTAGCGGCACTGTTAGAAGACACGGGCCGTAGTACCATCACCGAAGACATGCCTGCCCCTTTGCTGGTGGTGGAGGTGGTTTCGCCGGGCAAAGCCAATGAAGACCGCGACTACCGCTACAAGCGATCGGAGTATGCGGCCCGAGGCATTCCAGAATATTGGATTGTAGACCCAGCGCAGGCAAAGGTGACTGTACTCACTTTGGTAGACGGGCTGTATGAGGCTCAGGCGCTCCAGGGAGAGGCCATTTTACAGTCACCCCAGTTTCCAAAGCTGAGTTTAGCCGTGGCTAGGGTGCTATCGCCCACAGGCTGATATAGCACCTGCTTGTGAGCTAACCAAGCAGCAGTCAGGTTTTTAGACTTACTGCAATAGTGTTCTACCAATTAGGCTTTTTCAGAAGCCTCAGCTAGCTCCTCTCTTCTGCGCTTGCCTAACTCCACCCAAAAACTAGGGCTTCTACGGGATTTCACTGAAACTATGCGAAGAGGGTATGTAACACTACATATCGATTAAGACTCGCCATAGATAAAGGCGATCGCCCCATGGCTTGCCCTCAGGAAGTATAAAAACTTGCACCATGAACTGTAATTCGTGGCAACCTATGGGCTTATTAGCAGAGAGCCGATTGGGAGACACGTGATCGTTATGTTGCAGCAACCACAACGAGCCTTGAAGCAACCTTTGCACCCGCTGGGCAGGCCAGGGGGACGGTGGCGCTATATACCCTGGGTTGCTCTAGGGAGCTTGCTGATTTTCTGTCCGGCTGCTTTTGCCCAAAGCTCCACTACGGCCGACCTCAAGGTGGCGCTAGACACAGCCTGGGTGCTGTTGACCAGCTTTTTGATCTTCTTTATGAATGCCGGGTTTTGCATGCTCGAAACCGGCTTTTGCCGCAGCAAAAACGCCGTCAACCTGTTGGCCAAAAATCTGATTGTGTTCGGTCTCTCGACCCTGGCCTTTTGGGTGGTCGGCTTTGGCCTCATGTTTGGTGACGGCAACCCTTTATTCGGCACGTCTGGTTTCTTGCTACAAGGAGCCGATAACAGCCCCGCCGTTGGCGATGCCTACCGAGGCACCTATAGTGCATTGGCTTGGGCTGGGGTACCGCTAAATGCCAAATTTTTCTTTCAGCTAGCCTTTGCGGGTACGGCGGCCACTATTGTGTCTGGGGCCGTGGCGGAGCGCATCAAGTTCTTAGCCTTTTTTATCTTTAGCCTGCTGCTGGTGGGGTTGTTGTACCCAATCACCGGCCACTGGGTGTGGGGCGACGGCATGCTGGCTAATTTGGGCTTTTACGATTTTGCCGGCTCTACCGTGGTGCACACAGTCGGTGGCTGGGCCGCGCTGATTGGGGCTATTTTGCTGGGGCCACGTCTGGGGCGCTTTCAGGCTCGTCCGGTTGCCATGCCGGGGCACAATCTGAGCATTTCTGCTCTGGGTTGCCTGATTTTGTGGCTGGGTTGGTTTGGCTTCAATCCCGGCTCCACCATGGCTGCTGACCCCTTACCCATCAGCCATATTGTCGTGACCACTAATATCGCTGGTGCCCTAGGGGGCTTAGCCGCTACCGTCACCTCGTGGATTTACCTCAGCAAGCCCGACCTATCGATGATCATCAATGGGGTACTGGCAGGGCTGGTGTCTATTACTGCCTCCTGCGCCTACGTTAACCTGGGCAGTGCAGCACTCATTGGTCTAGTGGGAGGGGTGATTGTTGTCTTTTCGGTGACATTGCTGGACAGCTTGAAAATTGATGACCCAGTAGGCGCTGTGTCGGTGCACCTGGTCTGTGGCACGTGGGGTACCGTTGCGCTGGGGCTGTTTAGCGTTGGCCCTGGCAGCTACTCTTGGTATGGCGAAGGTGATGGGCCCCTAGCCGGCTTGTTTATGGGAGGTGGCATTCAGCAACTGCTGGTGCAGCTGCTAGGGATTGCGGCGGTGGGGGCGTTTACCGTCACGTTTAGCCTCCTGTGTTGGCTGACGTTGCGGGCTACTGTGGGCATTCGCGTATCTGAGGCCGAGGAAATTCAAGGCCTTGATCTGGGCGAGCACGCGATGGAAGCCTATCCAGAGTTTCAGGTTGGGCCGTAGGGGATGGAGTGAATGGGTAGGACGAGTTAAGGAGATTTCTTAGACAAAGTGGTAGGGGGGTAGGGGGTCGCTGAGCATGAGGATCCAGTGGTTGGTCTGCGATCGCCACTCCTCTACCCGCTGCTCTAGGCTCTCGGCAGCGGCGCGATCGATCAGCAAATACACTCGCGCTTCTCCGGCGGGGCTTTCGGCCTCAATGTAGTTGTCGTAGGTGGCATGAAGGTCGTTGAGCACCTGGTCAAGCTCATAGTGCTGCTGCTCCTGGGCAGCGGTTTGATCCTGGAGGCGCTGCTTTTTCGCCAAAAAGTAGTCGCGCCCGGTGAGCCCTTCAGCTAGGGGCGGCAGCTCAGTTGGTTGGGCAATCAGCTTGAGCTGGTATTCAACTTGGTGACCTAGGATGGCGAGCTTGGCGGCATAGTCGGCTCCCTGGCTGGCCAGGTGAACCTTGAGATGCTCAATGGAAGCAATCTGAGTGCCAAACCGCAGGGGCAGCAGGGGCGTGTGCTGAAACAGCTCGCAAATGACGCGATCGTGGCTGAGCACCGCGTTTAGCAGCCGCGGTTCGTCGGTTTGCAGGGTCTCTAAATCGACGCCGGTTTCAACTATGGCGGCAACGTTGTCTACGGCAATCAGCCGGGTGGGTGCAGCCAGCCCCAGGGGTAAGGGCAGAGGCTGCAAGGGGCGAGGGCAAATGCTGTAGAGGTAGATGGGCTCTTGGATTAGCCCTGGAGTTAGCTCTGGAGACACGATATCTAAAGCCTTTGGGATGCGCCACAGTTCGATCTCACTCTAGGCGATTTGCCCCCTGGCTCGGGATGTCTCTGGCACAAACATTTACGGCTTTTGCCATCGTTGGGACGGAGAACAAACCGCCTTGAGAATCTGTTGCTACAGCGTAGTTTGTAGGGTAAAGCACCAGTCGAGGGTGAGCTGTCCTGCCTGGCAGCCGGCCTCGCCATCGAGCCGGTGCAGATGAATTGGGGTGCCCTGGCGCAGAGCCGCGATCGCAGGCGTATGTGCGCTCAGATCGTGATCCACAAGTGCGGTTAAATCGGCCACCGTGAGCGGCGGTCCCCACGGGTCATCGGCCACATCGACGGCGGCCTCAGCGGGTAGCGCCTGGGGCGCAGTAGGCAAGAGTCGGCCTCGGCCTAAGTCCACAATCCAGCTGCGGTTAGAGGTAGTAAGCTGCATCAGCGGGCGCAGGTAGAGGCTGCCCTGCTGCCAGCTCAGTCCTGGAGGCAGCACCTGGGCCGATACGCCCCCCATCAGCTGCATCACCCGTTCTGAGCTTTGAGCTAGGTGCCAACGCAGCCGGGGCCACAGGTCTGCCACCAACACCGGCTCATGGACAAAGGTGTGCTTAAATAGGCCGCTGGCTCCCTGCACCAGATCGGTAGCGGCATAGGTGACGCGGTTGCAAAGATCTTCCCGTTGGCGAAGCCGCTCCGAAGGAGTATCGCCCTCTGAGCCCAGCAGCATTTGGGGTAGATGCTGCGCCACAACCTGCTCGGCGTAGGCACTCAGAAAAGTTTGAATCCAGCGTTCATCGGTAAAGGTGAGCCAGTCGCCCAGCACGCCAGCGGTAGCATCGTCTGGACCATCAACCAGGGTGCTGGCAAAGTCATCTAGGGTAAAGCTCGACACGGTTGTCCCAGCGCTCTGCTTACCCTCCGGCGGTAGATACAACGCGTCGGGCATCACCTCGCCATGGCTACTATAGGGCTGAGATGGGCCTTGGGTCTCCATTTCAGCCAGGTGCAGGCGGAGGTGCAAAATACCGTTCTGCCAAGGGTGAAAGGGACGGAGGGCATCAACTTCGCAGCCGTCAACGAGTAAAGCACCCAAGCCAGGCTGGGTGCAGCCCACTACTTGCTGAGCCACCTGAGCCAACAGGTCACCACAGGACAGGAGCTGGCCGTCGAGGTCGTTCTCCAACAGTTGAATTTCGATATTTTCAGCCAAATATAGCGACGACACTGGATCTGTTTGAGTTACCAGATCGAGGGCGTAGCCAGTCTTTTCCGAGGTGAGGGTAAGCACCGGCACTAGGCGCACAATGCGGATTGCCCCCTGCGCCTGAGGACTAAAGATGCGGGCCTGCACACCCTCGATGAGGCGCATCACTTCGTAGCCACTGCTGGCAAGCATCCACAGCAGGTGGGGCACCAGGTGGGGCACCGGCACCAGGACGCTGGCGGAGGGCACTGGTAGGGTTGACGCCGTTAACAGGTCCAACAACTCTCCAGTTTCTTCGCTTAGGTAGGGGGCCAGGTTGTCGGGGGTTTGGGGCAGGTCGGCGGGCCAGCCGCCCATGGGCGATCGCAGTCTCATGCTCTGGGCTACCAACTGCTTCACCGCTGCCGCGATCGCCGGCACGCGCCCCAAGGTGGGGCGCTCGATGGCCAAGGGAGCCATGCGGCACACCGTATTGCCCAGGGTTGCAGCTGTAGCACCCGGCAGGGCCAAATCGGCTTGCAGCCAGGGGGTCAGCGATCGCACAGCAGAAGAAACCATAGCAAAGCCCGCATGGGGGGTTGAGGGATCTCCCTAGAGAGTGCCTATTTCTGCGGCAAAATCCACAGGGCGTTGCAAATCTATGGGTGGAGACACGGAGACTGTGAGCCTACCAGGCCACGTAGGGCAGCGTTGCCGCCGTGGTGCGAATGGCCTCGGCGTTAGCAACGAGCTGGCCACAGGCATCCCAGGTGCCCGCCAAGAACGCTTGGCGCACGCCCTCGGGCATAGACACAGCTCCGGCCTCGGCCCCAACGGTCACGGTTTGAGTTGCTAGGTCGAGCGTCACCACCGTCGTAGGGTCAGCGTCTAGTGCGGCCTGCACCTGGCCTACCACCTCAGCGCTGGCCGTTAGGCAAGGGATGCCGATCGCGACGCAGTTACCAAAGAAAATTTCTGCAAAGCTCTCGCCCAGCACAGCTTTAATGCCCCAGCGGGCGATCGCCTGGGGAGCGTGCTCTCGCGATGAGCCACAGCCGAAATTGCGGTTGACCACCAAAATTGTGGCCCCCTGGTACTGGGGCTGGTCAAAGGGATGACGACCCTCCAGGGCAGCGCGATCGTCGGCAAACACCTGCTCGCCCAGCCCGTCAAAGGTCACGCACTTGAGAAACCGAGCCGGAATGATGCGATCGGTGTCGATGTCGTTGCCTGTAAGGGGAATGCCGGTACCCGTAATTTGTTCTATCTGCGTCACTGCGATCGCTCCTTGCCCTCGCGCCTCTGGCTGAAATCAGTGGGTTACCTCTATAGAGACAACCGCCTACTAATAGTAGCCTCTGGATGCCCCCACCATAGCTCCGACATCCCAGCTCAAGGGCGCTTCTGCCGCTCTAAACCTGGGTTAAAATCTGAGCTTTTCAACAGAATGATAGCGGCTGTTAACCCAACCATAAACTTTGGTATCATCCCTAGCCATGGGCAAATGAGGAGAGTATCTTAGTGAATAAGGAAGCAAATCACCTAACTCAAAAAAACGATTTCTTCCCCGACAGATCGAATAGTTCAGTCCTGTTAAATAGGAGGTACGTTATCGATTTAACGTCTGAATCTATCTCGTCAAATACCAGCAGCACTTTACTCGGTTGTTGATATTTCCTCGCTGTAACTGATGAGAGCTCTGCAAGAAATGCCTAGAGACGCGATGAACCCCACGCGATGGTTTCTTTACGACGGCATTTAAACATCTCTATTTAATCGGAACTTTCTTGAGGAAAACTCTCAAGTTAATCAGTCTAAGTGCTGCTGTCTCCGAATTGCTTAAACGACATCCTGTCTGGAGGAAAATAATCCAGTCCATTGTGTCTAGTTACAGGCTATAGGGTTTAAATTTAGAAACCCCCGGCAGACTATCTGTCGGGGGTTTCCATTATTAGTAATTTGCTTTAGGTGAATAGTTGGAAGTCGAGCTTATCCCTCAACCCGCATGCTCTGAGGCCCGTGGATGAGTTCCGACAGTTCAGGCATCATTAGATCGGCCTGGGCCGTAGGCATCAGCCCCATTGCCGATATCGGCTCTTCAATCGGGGCAGGGGCCATCATATCGCTGGGCAAAAAGATGCGGGCGCTCACTGCCAGCATTGCCACCGCAAAAATCAGCACAATCAGCAGAGGCGCAATGTAAGACCGAAAAAACGACATAGGGCCGACGCGTGTAAAGGGATGTAACTCATGTTCTCATCTTACACGGAAGGCGGGATAGAGGGGATAAGGAAGAAGGAGGATATAAGGGCAACCGAGTGGATAAAAAGAAGGAATTTAACCGTCAGTAAGATCCACCATTTAGGACACAAAGGCTCGCAAGGTACAGCAGAGCGATCGCCTCGCCACAAAAAATTTCACATCCCACTTGAGGCCTGGCGAAAGCAACAAAGGCCTTGGAACTAAAGAACCAAGCCGGCTGCCATCACAGCTCAATAAAGGAGTAGGATTTGTGCCTAAGAGCCAGCTCTTTCAAGCTGTGTGACCCGGGTTTCGAGCTGCCTGACCTGCTGCTTGAGTTCGATCGCTAACGTGGCTAGGTTGTCGAACTGCTCGTCAAGGGAAGGCTCGACCCCGGGTGAAGTAATTGTGGGCAGGCTGGGGGCCGGACGGTTGGGAATGGAAAGCTGAGATTCTATCTGCCTGACCTGGGATCTCAGTCGACCGAGTTCAGACTCCAGACTACTTAATCGCATGTCTATGCGGGCTTCGCTCTGGGCCTTGGCACAGTGCCCTAGCCCCAGCCAGAGCAAGACACCCAGCAGCAGACCAATGGACCAACGTGCGATCGCCATGTTATCTCCTTGCCACCGCCGCTGCTATGAAGGCAGAAAGCTGACAGCGGGTACTTACAATTCTAGAAAAAACTCTTTAAACCCGTCTCTCAACCAAATAAGCTGACCTATCATTAGCGCCAGGGGCGTGGGTGGGTATGCTGACAAAACAGTCTGCTTAGGGGCAGCACCAGCCTACTGAATCTGCAAAAACCGTCGGTTGAGGGGAAGCCATGAAACTGCATTACGCCATTTTGCTATTGGGTCTGGGCCTAATGATTGGGGCCACCCCTGGGAGGGGCTATGCCCAAGCTCCCGCTGAACCTGAAGTCATGGAGCCCGAGGCGGCTGGCCCCGAGGAGATGGACCTCGAAGGTCTTGAGCCTACCCCAGCTGAGCCTGAAACGCCCGAACCGGAGGCAGCTGAGCCCGGTCTATCGGCTATTGGTGCCTACAACCAGGGGGTGGAACGCTACAACAGCGGTGACTATGACGCCGCCATCGAATCCTTTGACCTGGCGATCGAAAAGGATCCTAGTCTGGCCAACGCCTACCTCTACCGAGGCCTAATCTACTCTGAGCAGGGCGACTACGATCGCGCCCTCATCGATCTCAACCAGGCCCTCGACCTTGACCCTAGCAACGCTAACGCCCTCTTTGCCCGAGGCAGCGTTTACTATCGCCAAGGAGAGTCTAGCCAAGCTCAGGCTGATTTCAACACCGCTCTAGAGCTCAACCCAGATTCTGTAGAAGCTTATCTCTATCGCGGTCTCATCGACAGCGAACAAGGTCGCTACGATCTTGCCATCGAAGATTTTTCCACCGCCATTGAGCTGACTCCCGACAATCCAACAGCCTACGTACTGCGGGGCTTTGCCCTAGAGCAGGAAAACAACTACACCGCAGCCGTTGCTGACTTTAGTAAGGCTATTGAGCTGAATGGCGATCTGCCGCGAGCCTACATGGGGCGCGGTGTGTCCTATTACCACCTAGGATTGTTTGACGCGGCCTTGAGCGACCTCAACGAGGCCGTCAACCGGGATCCCGAACTGGCCCGGGCTTACCTCAACCGTGGCCATGTCTATTTCCGCCAGGGTCGACCTGGGCGGGCTTTACAGGATTTAGATCGCGCCCTTGAGCTCAACCCCGAGCTGACCGAAGCCTACATGAGCCGGGGCACTGTCCGAGCCAGCCAGGGCGACCTGGGCGGAGCACAGCAAGACTTTGCGCAGGTGCTACAGCTCAATCCTGACTCGGCCATGGCCTACAAACAAAAGGGCGATGCGCTACTACAAGCGGGGGATGCAACCGCCGCGATCGCAGACTACACCGAAGCGCTGTTCCTCGATCCCGCCTACGCAGAAGCTTTTAAGGCTCGAGGCGACGCTCGCCTGTCTACGGGGGATGTCTTTGGTGCGATCGACGACTATAGTCAGGCCCTTGCAGCGCAACCCAGCTACCTAGAGGCCTACTCGGCTCGCGGCTCGGCTTACCTCCAGGTGAACCAGCCCCAGGATGCCTATCAAGATCTCACTCAGGCCATTGTGAGCGCCTCCAACAGCGCCGACCCAAGGCTCTTTTACAACCGAGGGGTGGTACGCGCCCGCTTGGGGGATGATGCCGGTGCGCGCCGCGACTTTGAGCAAGCCGCCCAGCTCTTTTTACAGCAGGGAGAAGCTGCAGGCTATCGACAAACGCTCAACCAGATGAGCCAGTTGTAGAAGGTCAGGAGATGGGGGAGATAATAGGCACAGCCGCTGAAAACGTGGCGGCCCTTCTCCATCTCTATTTATCTCATTTCTCCATGCACCACCTTTGGCGTGCCCTGCGGCTGACAGTTCTGGCCCTCCTGCTAGGCTGTTTGCTGCTGCTGGCGTTGGCTGAGCCAGCCCTAGCCTCTATTCACACCTATCACGAGCAGCCTGGGCAAACGACTTACCGTTCGCGCCAGAGCTTGCGTGACCAGAGCGGCCTAGCTTGGCAGGCTACGGTGTTCAAGCGTTACACCGAAGGTACTCTTCAAGGTACCTACCTACGTTTGGTGGGATTTCCGGGACGGGGAGTCACAGATCACAACCGTGACCTGGCCATTGAAACCGGCACTAGCGCCCAGTGGCAAGCGCCGCACCAGCTCGACCCTCAAACCCAAGCGCTGCCCGACAGCGTTGCTCAATACAGCATAGATGCCGTGTTGGCCGACCTTCAGCGCCCGATTCCGTTAACGCTGCGGGTGCCACTGCGGGGTGGAGGCACTGCCCGACTAGTTGCGGCTCCCTATGTGGTGGAAGAATGGCTGCAACTCTATGCCATGGCTGAAGCTACCAGCACGACAGATTAACCGAAAATAGTGAGTTATGGGATTGAATAGGTTGGTGAAGGGGTTGGGCAAAACCGCTGCGATCGCCGCGCCTATCGGCTATAGCAAAAGAACGAAAAGAACACCCGTCTGGCTTTAATCCTTACCTTTCGAGCTGTTCTAACCTAGACCTTACCCGCTATAGCTACTACCTCTGCCACGTCTACAGGCTTGTAGATGGGAGCTATCGTCTTCAGCTCCTCAGGGCTAGGCCATCTGAGGGGAGGTGAGCACCAGAGGGCAGTTTAGCGGAACTGAGATTCCAATATTTGGGTTTTAAAAGTAAAAAGCCGGGTAAGGCGCTATCACTGAGGAGCGAACCTCCACAATGTCCTGTGGCCCTACCCGGTCTTAGCTTTGGAGCACACGCGAGTCTACAGGATGTTTTTATAATCGGCTATATATCAAGATCCGCCAATACATGAAAGTTCTGGAAAGTTCAGGATCTTGTTCAGGTGATAGGAAAACAGGGTGATTTTGAGAGAGAACTGGGTCAAAAAGCGTTCCTATCTAAAGTCTAACTATAAATTTACTAAAACGATATCTATAGTCGGGAACTTTCTGGGCGCAAAGGCGTCGTCACTCGCTATACATACATGTAGCCACGACTGGTAGCGATTTAACCTCTGATTTAGCGTAGGAGAGAGGGGTGGCCTTTGTTGGTCTATGTTGCGAAAGACTAAGTAACGCAACGGTACGTACCAATCCCTACCGGCATTGGGCTGGTCTGCCAATTCATCGCGTTAGGATGACTTTGCTAGTTTCGGACGATAGGTTCATGCTCGTCATCATTTTGATTTTCGTTATCGGTCTTACCCCAGCCCTGGTGTCAGCTTACTTAAGTGTGCGGGCTGACCGAGATGAAAAGTGCGGCAGCAACACTTCAGCTATGCCGACGGCCTTGGGCCAGAGCATGCTCAAGCTGCTCGATGGCAACACCGATATGCACTATGTCGATGGCCTGGGCTATATGATTGGCGACATCACTTGCGACCTAAATGCGCGATCGCCCTACCTGCGATGCGCCATGAATCCTATGGGTCCCTGCGACGGGTGCAGTGCCTATGCGCCCAAGGTCTTTGATCGCCAGTTCTAAGCGCAATCAGTGAGAGTTCCACTAGAATTTCCCCACTATGGGGTCGAGCAACGATTTTGAGGCACCTGGGGCATGTCCCTAGGTGTTTCTGTTGTGGGCGCTCAGGAGGTAATCGGGCGATCGCACCTAGCACAAGCGCCTACGCTACAATCCTTAAGATAATCCTCTAAACCCCGACCGGAATACCGGGGTTTGTGGGAGAATAGCGAACGTGAACGCTGAGCAACTTTATTTGCACCCTGTCGAGATTAAACGGAGATTTGAGATGGCGCTTCAACTTGGCGATCAGGTACCTAACTTCACCCAGCAGACCAGCGAGGGTGAGATTGACTTTTATAGCTGGGCTGGTGATAGCTGGGTAGTGCTATTTTCGCACCCCGCTGACTACACCCCCGTTTGCACCACTGAGTTGGGCAGCGTGGCTAGGCTCAAGCCCGAGTTTGACAAGCGCAACGCCAAAGTCATTGCCCTCAGCGTAGACAGCGCTGATTCCCACCAAGGCTGGATTGGCGACATTAACGAAACCCAGGGCGTAAATGTCAACTACCCCATCATTGCCGACGACGACAAAAAGGTCTCCGACCTTTACGGCATGATCCACCCCAACGCCAACGCCAAGGTGACCGTGCGCAGCGTGTTTGTCATTGACCCCAGCAAAAAGCTGCGGCTGACCATTACCTATCCGCCGAGCACCGGACGCAACTTTGCTGAGATTTTGCGGGTGATTGACTCGCTACAGCTTACCGACAACTACAGCGTGGCTACCCCGGTCGACTGGAAAGATGGCGACGACGTAGTGGTATCTCCCACCATTCCCACCGAAGAAGCTAAGCAGCGCTTCCCCAAGGGCGTAACCGAAATCAAGCCCTACTTGCGCATGACTCCCCAACCCAACAAATAGGGTTAGAGCATCACACACCACACTAGGCGCACTGCGGTGCGCCTTTTTTATGACCAATTGGGTAGAGCCGGGGGCAAAAGCTGTATTACACTGCCCCTAAAGCTGCATTCTGTAGGTGTCCTGTGCTAGACGAGCAAGCTAAGAAAACCATTTTGCGCAAGATTCCCCATGGGCTCTACATCTGTGGCGTTAAAGATGGAGATGACCTCAACGGCTTCACGGCGAGCTGGGTGATGCAGGCCTCCTTTCAGCCCCCCCTGGTAGTAAATTGCGTCAAAAACGACTCCACCTCCCACGCCATGGTGAAATCCAGCGGCGTATTTGCCCTCAGCTTTTTAGAAGCCGGGCAGAAAGAGCTGGCCCAAAACTTCTTTAAGCCCCTACGCCGGGTGGGCAACAAGTTTGAAGATGTCGAGTTTTACCCTGGTCCTGAAACCGGCTGTCCCATCATCAAAGACACCTTGGGCTATGTGGAATGTCGGGTGGTGGGCGCTGTAGAGCACGGCGACCACACAGTGTTTGTGGGCGAAGTAGTCGGTGCCGCAATTCACCGCGAAGGTGACCCCCTCCTGCTCGAAAGCACCGGCTGGAACTACGGTGGGTAGATGAATAGATGAGTTTTAAGTTCTCAGTTTTGAGTGTTGAGTTTGGGCCTTACTGGTACAACTCAACACTCAAAATTAAGAACTCTTCTCACTCCCCATCCAACCACCATCCCCATCGCCCTCACTCCCCACACCACACCCATGCCTCTAATCAAAGTCCAGACATCCGTCTCCTCTCCCGACCGAGCCGAGGTTGAAGGGCTACTGAAGGAGCTTTCCGCCAGTTTGGCCAGCCACTTGGGCAAGCCGGAATCTTACGTGATGACAGCTTTTGAAGCCGACATACCCATGACCTTTGGTGGCACTACAGACCCCGTATGCTACGTCGAGATCAAAAGCGTGGGCACCATGGGCGGTGCCAAAACCCACGCTATGAGCCAGGAGTTTTGCACCCAGCTTGAGACTGCCCTGGGAGTGCCCAAAAATCGTACCTATATCGAGTTCGCTGATGCCCCTGGTGCCATGTGGGGCTGGAACGGGGGCACCTTTGGCTAAACAGAACCGGCTGATACCGGATCCTGTTTAACTCCGAGTTGAAATTTTAGATGTAGCAATCGATCGCCTCAAAACGGCACGTCTTTGTCGGCATGGGAGGGCTGCTTAGCCGCCGCCTCAGAGGGCTTCAGCAGCGTTGTATCGAGTCCAGGGCTCAGATCTTCGTCCAAATCGACCACCTGCCCATTAAAGAAATGGGCAAAGTTCTTCACGGCTCGGTCAAAATCGCTGGCAATGGCAGGCAGAGATGATGGCGCAGGAGCAGCGGGACTAGTGTCTGCTGCGAGAGCAGGTTCAGGAGTTGCAGCCAATTCTACTGACGCTTCTGCCGAGGGCGTTGAGACGACGGGCGGGGGCGGGGGACTGAGAACAACTGGAGCCGGTGGGGTGATATTTTTCTGCCCCGGCGCCTGGGAAATGTTGGGGGCTGGGGCCTCAGGCTTTGGGTCAGGCAGCACCTCTAGAGAAACCTGCACTTTGTGGTTGAGCACCTGCTGAAAGGCCGCTTCCACATTCTCGACTCGGCCCTGGGCCATCTTAAACAGTGGCCTAGAGCTGATGCCCACTCGGGCCACTACGCCGTCGAAAAATAGCAGGCTACCCTGCTGCTGCATTAGGGCGCGGGTGCCTAGGGGCTCTAGTACGGCTATCACCTGAAGCCACAGCTGCCCTAAGTTAGGAGCTGGGGTGGCATCGTCTGTGGGTAGTGTGTCTTGGCTATTGTCGGAGGGCGGCTCGGAGGCAGCAGCCGGTACGGGGGCGGCTTCGTCTTTTGGCGATGCTCCATTGGCAGGCTCCGGCGGTATGGCCAAGTTTGAAGGCTCAGGCGGCGGTGCTGGTGCTGGTGATAGGGGGCTAATAGGTGGTGCAGGTTGGGGTGTAGGTCTGGGTGCTGGAAGAGGTGCGATCGCTCCGACCGACCGATCCGCCTGACCAGCCAGCGTCGAGGGTAGCAGCCCCAGCAGCGTCACCTCTAGCCACAGCCGAGGCTGGGTGGTGTTTTTGACCTGTCCCTCGGCGCTGCGCAGGTGCTGTTGCCCCAGCAGCAGCACCGTTGGATCGAGCGGTTGCACCAGGGTTTGCATGTCGGCCCAGGTGGGGGGAGTGATGGCGACTAGGTCGTGGCGATCGCCCGCCGTCTTCGCAATCAGCAGATCACGGTAGAACCCAGCCAAGTTTTGCAGCACAATCAGCGGCTCCCGACCCCGATCCATCAGCTTGCGGGCACCGTCGAGCACGGTGGTGCTGTCGTCGCTGAGGATAGCCTGCACCAGGGCCAGCAGATCGCGCTCGGGTACCGCTCCCACCAGA
Source organism: Leptolyngbya subtilissima AS-A7 (assembly GCF_039962255.1). Lineage (NCBI taxonomy): Bacteria > Bacillati > Cyanobacteriota > Cyanophyceae > Leptolyngbyales > Leptolyngbyaceae > Leptolyngbya > Leptolyngbya subtilissima. The sequence goes on from NZ_JAMPKY010000002.1 coordinate 478,267, forward strand.
TCCCACACCGCATCGGCTTCCACAGGAGGCGCTAGCAGACTGAGCTGGTCGAGCAGACTCTGGGCATCGCGCAGCCCTCCCTGGGAAACCTGAGCCACCAGCCGCAGGGCTTCGTCATTGATAACGATGTTTTCCTGCTCGGCAATCTTCCGCAGGTGAGCGATCATCGGCTCTAGGGGAATGCGCCGGTAGTCAAACCGCTGGCAGCGAGAAATGATCGTTGGCAACACTCGCTGGGGGTCGGTTGTTGCCAGGATAAACACCACATTGCTGGGCGGCTCTTCCAAGGTTTTGAGCAAGGCATTGAACGCCGCCGTGCTGAGCATGTGGCACTCGTCCACAACGTAGACTTTGTACCGACACTGCACTGGGGCAAACTGAGCGCGCTCGATCAGCTCGCGGATGTTGTCGACCCCGGTGTTGCTGGCAGCGTCGATTTCAATGAAGTCGAGGGCCGAGCCGTTAGTAATCGAGCGACAGGTTTCGCAGATACCGCAGGGATTAGGAGTGGGATGATCTTGGGCAATGCAGTTGAGCGATTTCGCCAAAATGCGGGCACTGGAGGTTTTGCCCGTGCCGCGGGGGCCGCAAAACAGGTAGGCAGGGGCGATGCGCCGCTGGTTGAGGGCACTGGTGAGGGTAGTCGCGATCGCATCTTGCCCCACCAGAGCGCCAAAGGTCTGGGGGCGATACTTATGGTGCAGCGGTTCATAGGCCATAGCACTAAGATACCGCGCCCGCCCCTATCTCTGGAGGGTTAACCTGACTCTTCTATCAGGCTGGGGCTAGGCTGGTTTAGTCAGTCTGGAAACTCAATAATTAGGGTTTCCATCTCCGAGGTCGCACACTGAGCGGCCTGCCCTCGCGAGGTACACATGCGGGACTGGGTCTGTTGGGCCAGAGCTTTGACGCGTTCGACCGCCGCTGAGATATCTTGCCGCCGCTGGCGATCGCTGCGGGGACAGGACTGGGGAATGGGCAAAGCGACTACGGCGGCCTCAAACGGCCCTTCGGCGGGAGAGTAGCCTTGAAAATAAGCCAGCGCCAGCCGCCGAAACAGCCCCTGTAAATGGCTCGGCAGATCTTGTTCCACCTGGGCTGGTTTAGCGAGGCAATCCACTAGCTGACCCATAGCGTGGGCAATCAGCATGTTGTCTTGGCCGTTGGTGGGATAAACATCCTTAAGATCTAGCCAGCAAGCCTCAAAAGCTTTTAGTTCTCGTAGCATCATGGGTTTAACTTCACCGTTGGGATAACCGTGACGATAATAGGTGCACCCTGCCCATGACCTGAATGGAGGTTGTCCGGGGAGGACATCCGGTCTTAGCTCTAGAATGCCCCCTAGTACCGCAAAGCCCCCACGGCTGAATTAACGATTTTTTAAGGACGAGATCGAAACAATGGCAATCATTCAGCGAATTTACACCGACGGTGCCTGCTCCGGTAATCCTGGCCCCGGCGGCTGGGGTACGGTGCTGTATCTGGTCGATGGCGGTGTTCACGAGATCGGCGGCGGCGAATCTCCCACCACCAACAACCGCATGGAAATGCAGGCGGCGATCGCTGGGCTGACCCTGCTGCGCGATAGCGGCCAAACCGAGACCGTCACCATCCACACCGACAGCGAATACGTGCTCAAGGGCATCACCCAGTGGATCGCTGGCTGGAAGCGGCGCGGCTGGGTGAACTCAGCCAAAAAGCCCGTGCTCAACCGCGATCTGTGGGAAGCCCTAGACAGCGTCACCACCGAGGTGAACCAGACCCTCGATCGCCCCTTGCAGTGGATCTACGTGCGCGGCCACTCCGGTGACCCCGGCAACGAGCGCTGCGACACCATTGCTCGCGCCTATGCCGCTAAACGCGCGATCGCCCTGACGACAGCAGCCCTTTCCTAGCGACCCTCCTGGTCTAGAACCCTCCTCCCCCGGCGCCTGAACGGGGGACCGGGTTGCCGATAGTATGAGAACAGCGATCACATTGACTGAATATATATAGAGTGCCGTCTCCAGCGAGGAATGCCGTGCTGCTGTCCAAAGGGTTTGAAATTGAGATATATACCGGCACCCCCAGCGGGGATGTGGTCGGTCTCTCCGATCGGATTGTGGCGGACCTCAATGGTTTCGTGCGCGAGCCCGACAGCCGCAATGTCGAGTACACCACCCCGCCCCTGTGCCAATACGAGAAACTGCTATGTGAGCTGGTGCGCCCCCGCCACGAGCTGCGCCATTACCTCAAGGGGTTAGGCAACTATACCCTCGTACCTGGCAGCACCCTCGCCCTCGGCAATACCGATCGCTTCTACCGCTCTGACCCCAGCAATCCTTACCACGCCTACATCGAGCAGACCTACGGCACCACCGTGGTTACCGCCAGCGTCCACATCAACATTGGCATCTCGGATCCAGAAATTCTGATGCGGGCCTGTCGCTTGGTGCGGGTCGAAGCGCCCTTGTACCTGGCTCTCACCGCCTCATCGCCGTTTCTGGGTGGGAAAGCTACGGGCTCTCACTCTAGCCGCTGGCAGGTATTTCCCAAAACCCCAGCCCACGTGCCTCTGTTCACTAGCCACGTCCACCACATTCAGTGGATGGAAGCCCAGCTGGCGGCAGGCACTATGCAAAACGTGCGCCATCTGTGGTCATCGGTGCGGCCCAACGGCGATCGCCGCCCCTACAACCTCAACCGTTTAGAGCTGCGCATTTGTGACCTGATCAGCGACCCGGTGGCGCTGCTGGCGGTGGCGGCCCTGCTCGAAGCGCGCCTGATCCAGCTAATCCAAAATCCAGAATTGGATCCGCTGATTCTGAGTGAGCTACCTCAGGTCAGCCGCAACGATGACCTAGTGGCCCTTACTGATGCCAACGAAATGGCCGTCGCCAGTCAAAGCCTCGAGGCCGAACTACGCCACTGGCAGGACGGTCGCCCAATTCTTGCTCGAGATTGGATCCAACAACTCTATGATGAGGTGTGGCCGATCGCCAAAGCCAATGGTCTCAGCTGCTTCCTCAGCCCGGTGAAAAAAATTCTGCGGGAAGGCAACGAAGCCCAGCGGTGGCTGCGGCAGCACGAAGCCGGGCAGTCGGTGCAGCAGGTGATCCAAAATGCGATCGCTGAAGTAGCTGACAGCGAGGGAATATTAGCTCGCGATCTGTGCGAACCCTGTGCTGCTTAGGGGAAGTTCCTTAGGGTTAGCGCCGCGATCGCGGCCTCCTAAGTAAAAATTTACTTATAGGTGCAATAAGGAAAGCTTTCTTCAGTAGAACCCGATCCCCCTTTTTTCGATCAGTTACCGCACAGGGTAAAACCACTGAGGGAAGTATTAATAAAATCTATATCCCCTAGACATTTCCACCGCTGCCCTAAATTCGTGCCTCATCCGCTGATCCATTCCGTATTTTGATTCTCCTGTCTATGCCCACCATTGTTTTAGTCACGCCCCAGATCCCCCCAAATACAGGGAATATCGCCCGCACCTGCGCCGCCACGACCACTCCTCTACACCTCGTTGGCCCCCTAGGGTTTGACCTCAGCGATCGCGCCCTCAAGCGAGCCGGGCTCGACTACTGGCCTCAAGTCAACCTAACTCTGCACACCGACTGGGATACTTTCTACACCCAGCAGCGCCAGCAGGGAGGACGAACCATCGGCTTTAGTACCTCTGGGCGATGTAGCTATACAGAATTGACCTACCGCGCCGATGACTGGCTGCTATTTGGTAGCGAAACCGAAGGCCTCCCCAAGTCAGTCCTGGCCACCTGTGACGAAACTGCCTACATTCCTATGGATCGCACCGTGGTGCGCAGTCTCAACCTCTCCGTTAGCGCCGCCATAGCCCTTTACGAGACCCTGCGCCAGCTTCACCTCTTCCACCCACAATCCACACTAGATATTGCTAGTAACCAAGACCCAGCTTAGCTTTGAGCAATAGAGTTGCCCTAGCCAACCAGAGTTTGATGAAGGCTACATTTAGAGCCTTAAAACAGAACGGGAAATGGTTAATAGCTATCGAGTAATGTCATATCCATAGACCACTGAGCTGAGTTGTGAAGCTTGTGGCGCGATCTGCTCCGTAGGCCAAAAGGGGTGAAACCCCCAATGCGAGCGTTTTTCGGGGCGAAATTGCGTTGAAAAGCTAGCAATCAAAATAAGCGGTTTCCAAGGATACAAAATTGGGGTAGTCGAGATAAGAAATTTATATAACCTACTTGGATGGTTTCTGTCTCGACATCTGCCATTGGTTATAGAGGTCTAATTGTGCGTTTTGCCCTGTGGGTGATCAGCCCTGTGGGCAAAGGGTTTACGGTCTCAACCACAGTGGTTTATAGCCCCAGAAACCAGGCTGGCGTTACAGTTAGTCGGCTCAGTCAAGCCCAAACAATACGCTTGCCAAATACTTTTTTTTGGGGTTAAACGTTTATGTTGTGCTCATCAAGTTCCCGGTCACGAGCTTAGTGTTCAGGGAAATGACAGAGAGACCCTGGGTATTGATTTTCGTGTTAAGTCATGTAAACTTGCCTAGGTTGCCGAAAGCAGGGTAATGTTACCTAGCCGAGGCGTTAATCTGTCGATCCGTTGTTGTTCTTCTGCTAACACCTTGCCTTGTCGCTATCTCTAACGAAAGAGTTTCTGCCAACTGGCGGTACCTCCATCGGATAGGTAGTGTGGCTTTCATAGGTTGTTAAGCGCTGGTTTACAGGAGGTCGTTCCTTGAAACGCGTAGTTCCCCAAGAGTCTGAAGCTGATTGCCTGCCCTCTAGCTTGAGCAGCGCTCAATCTGAGCCTTCAGGAGGTTATCGTCGAGTGCAAACCTCGGCAGCCATGCTGGGCCTAGCCTTATCGTTCGGAGCGTCCGCTCCGTTTTTCACTGAGCCAGAATTGGCTCTCGCTGCCGAAGGCACTAACCTGACGGTGTTACCTGCGGCCAATCGGGATCAACCCGAGATGCCCAAGTTAGTGTCTGCCGAAACAACCTCGTCCTATCACACCGTTGAAGCAGGGGAAAGCCTTTGGCAAATTGCTGCCCAGCACGAGGCCGATGTCAAAGCCATCAAGATGGCCAACGGCATTGCTGGTGACGACGTACTACGGGTTGGGCAGGTTATTCGGGTTCCTGCCGTAGGAATGGCCAGTTTGACTGCTAGCGCTGATGTCTCTCGTTTGGCTCTCAAGGCCAATGCTGCTGGGGGCGTCGGTGGTGATTTAGCGACTGCTAGCAGCTTGTTGCCAACCAGCGACGTACCCACAGTAGACGAGTTGGAGAAAGCTTGGCAGCTAGAGGATGCTCTGGCTCTCAAAGGTGAAGATGGGCTGTCTGAAGAAGATCTCGCTGCGGCTAACCTAGACAAGCTCTCCTCAGAAGAACTTGAAGTTGACGCTGACGGCCTCGTCTCTGACTCACTCCCCTTAGCTGCGATCCCCACTCTTGAACCAGAGGCTATCCAGGAGCCTGCGGCAGATCTGACCGCTGACGTTGAGCCAGCTGCCGCTGTCCAGCAAATGGCGAAGGTTGACGAGGCAGCTAGTCAAGCAGCCAGCGAAACGGTTGAGCCAGTTGAGTCTTTTGCTAGCCTGCCGCTCCACCAGGAAGAGGTCGAGCGTCCTGTTGCTGCTGCCCAGTCGCCGCAACCCGTTGCAGCTACCAGCACCCCAGTTCCTGCAGCAACTACCAACACTTCGGTCCCAGAGGCCAAGAAAGATTTCACCGTAGCGGCACTACCTCCAAGAACGGCGGCGGCGACTTCAACCGCTGAGGTTGGTACCGTACGGTCTTATCAGGTCAAGCCGGGTGACACTCTGTGGTCGATTGCTTCTCGCAACGGCCTCACCATAGATGAGCTTCTCAGCCACAACAACGCTGTTAACCAGCCTGAAGCTTTATCAGTCGGCGACAGCCTAAGCATTCCCCTAGCCTCAGCTACGGAAGAAGCGGTTAGCTCACCTTCCAGCGGTTTGGCGGCTGCTCCTAGAACCCGTGAGCAGGCTATTCGCGATCACTTGGCCCGCATTCGTGAGTCAAATAGCAACCAGGTTAACCGCGACGAACTCAACGCGCGAATTCGTGAAGCTCGTCAAGAGCTTGATCGCAGCCGTGTCACCAGTGCGACCCCAGAGACTGCCGCGCTGGAGTATCACAGCCCTGAGCCGGAAGCTGTGGCTGCTGTGGCTTCTAACGCAGTAGGTGGCCCCGAACCGGCCAGCTCGACAGCCCTAACCGCTAGAGAGGGTGCCCAAACCCTTGCATCGCCTGCTGCTGATTCGGAGTGGACAGTTACCGATGCCGCCAAAGATCAGGTTCAGCCGATCGCTGCTCTGAGCCCAGCCGATGAGGCCGTGGTTGATGAGTCTGAGCAGGTAGATGCCGCGACTCCTCCTAGTCAGCTGCTAGCGGCTGCTCCCCTAAGTGCTGATGCCTATCGGACTGCGCCGAGCATGCCAGTGGGGCAGACCGTGTCTCCCAACATGCCGATGATGCCGGGTGCCAACGAGTTTCTACCCGAGGCACCTCGTCTTTCCAACGGCTACATTTGGCCTACCCGTGGCACCCTGACTTCTGGCTACGGCTGGCGTTGGGGCCGCATGCACCGCGGTGTTGACATTGCTGGCCCAGTTGGAACGCCGATCGTGGCGGCAGCGCCAGGGGTTGTCGCGCGCTCTGGTTGGAATTCCGGTGGCTATGGCAACTTGGTAGATATCCGTCACTCCGACGGCAGCTTGACCCGCTATGCTCACAACAGCCGTTTGCTGGTACGCGAAGGTCAGCAAGTGAGCCAGGGGCAGCAGATCGCTGAGATGGGTAGCACAGGCTATAGCACTGGCCCTCACCTCCACTTCGAGGTGCACTTACCCAGCAGCGGTACCGTTAATCCCATGGCCTACTTACCCGATCGCTAGATGGTTTAGCCATAGTTTAGTAGCGCGGGCTGACATTGCTGTTAGCCCGCTTTTTGTAAAATATTTTCCATCAAAGAAATGCTGGACATAGCTTGGTGTGTTGACTAATTCTGTGATAGATTCATTAACTGTGGGTTGACTAATGGGGGTACGCCCTAGTTAGAAAAAATCAATGCTACGGCTCAGTAGCTCAGTGGTAGAGCAGGGGACTCATAAGCCCTTGGTCGCAGGTTCAAATCCCGCCTGAGCCATTCTTAACGGTTCAATAGTCCGTCCAGCGAGCGTTGGTCTAGCCTTTCTCTGGCTGGAGTTCGTTGGGGTGACGCATTAAAAAGCTTTATCACTCTGTATGTATGGTAAAGCCGAGAGCGGACGAGGACACCAGGGAGAGTTTTCTCTGGCCAAAGTACTATGATGGTACTGCGCAACGGCGGTAAGACCTTGAGGGATGAGTCCATGCCTGAGATAAGAGATAACTGTTTGCGGGTTGGCCAAATGGCACCCGACTTCAGTGCCACCGCCGTAGTTGACCAAAACTTCAAGATTGTTAAGCTATCCGACTACCGGGGCCGATATGTGGTCCTATTTTTTTATCCCCTCGACTTTACCTTCGTCTGCCCTACAGAGATTGCGGCCTTTAGCGATCGCTACAGTGAGTTTAAGGCGCTCAACACCGAGATTTTAGGCATCTCTGTAGACAGCGAGTTTGCTCACCTAGCCTGGATCCAAACTGAGCGTAAGCTAGGCGGGGTGGGCGATTTGAACTATCCCCTGGTGTCTGACATCAAAAAAGACATTAGCGCTGCCTACAACGTCCTCGACCCCGACAGTGGGGTAGCGCTACGGGGCTTGTTCGTCATCGACCGGGACGGGGTGCTTCAGCATGCCACGATCAACAACCTAGCCTTTGGCCGTAAGGTCGATGAAACCCTGCGGGTTTTACAGGCCATCCAGCATGTGCAAGCCAACCCCGATGAGGTTTGCCCGGTTGACTGGCAACCCGGAGATAAAACCATGAACCCCGACCCGGTGAAGGCAAGAGAATTTTTTGCTGAGGTCTAGCGACACCGTCGCGATTCCGGCACGGATACTCGTTCCGAGCCGGTTCCCGAACGCTCCGCGAATCGCCCCTGCCCTGCCGCTGTTGTATCGTCATTTTTTGGTCTGATGACCCCGATCGCGCCACTACCAGACCAGGCTAATCCCTGGCGCTATTGGCTGCCGTTGCCCCCTCGCTTAGGTCTGCCCCTCGGCCAGATATGCCCCGACTTTGCCCTGTGGGATGTCACCTACCAGCGCACGGTGCGCTTGGCTAACTGGCGAGGTAAGCAGCCGGTGGTCTTGCTCTTTTGCCGCCTCCTAGCAGAGATGGCCTACAGCCCTGGGCGGCACCCTTCGCTGGTCGCATTCAATCAGGCCTATGACCAGTTTCGCAACGCTGGGGTTGAAGTGTTAGCGATCGGCAATCAGCCCCAGCGTCAAGCTCAGGCGGCGGTAGAAGATCTGAGCTTAAGATTGCCGCTGCTATGCGACCCCGCGGGAGCGAGCTTTCGCGCTTACCACACTGGGCAAGCGCTGGGGGCACCCCTGCCGGCGCAGTTTGTGCTAGATGCGCAGGGGCGATTGCGCTACTGTCACCTGTTTTCACTGCTGCACCCAACCACATCGCCGGAAACGCTGCTAGCTGCCCTGAGTAGGCTTTAGTTACTCTGGATGGCGGTAGAGGCTGCTAAGGGCTGCTCCACTGCAATGCGGGGCAGACGGTGCTTAAAGCCACAGAGAATTTCCCAGCTGATGGTGTTGGCCATAGCAGCCCAATCGTCTGGGCCAATGATGTGGTGTCCGTCGCGGCCCAGCAGGGTGACGACATCACCCTCTTGCAGGCTGGGGATATGGCTGACATCCAGCATCAGCTGATCCATGGTGATAGCACCGATTTGCTGGGCTAGGCGGCCTTTGACCATGACCTGGAGCCGGTTGGAGAGCACCCGCGGCACCCCATCGGCGTAGCCAATGCCGACCACTGCTAGGCGGAGGGGGCGATCGCACACGTATTGATGGCCATAACTAATGCCGGTGCCCGCAGGCACATCCTTGAGATGAGTGATGCGGGCTTTGACCTGCATGACAGGCTGTAGGTCGAGCCGCGATTGCAAATGGGGGGCCGGGTAGAGGCCATAGAGCCCTAGACCAACTCGCACCAGGTCGTAGTGGAGAGCAGGGTCAGCCAGGGTGGCGGCGGTGTTAGCCAAGTGTAGCCGGGGAGGGAGCAACTGCTGCTGTTGGAGGTGCCCTAGCGCCGTCTTAAACCGCTGCTGCTGCTGCTGCATGATGGTGGGGTCGGGGCTGTCGGCGGTAGCCAGGTGAGAGTAAAGGCTGTCGATTTTGAGGTGGGGCAACTGCCGCACAAACCGGGTAAAGTCGACGGCCTCGGCCCAGGGAAACCCTAGGCGGGTCATACCGGTGTCGATCTTAAGGTGCACCCCAACCGGACGGGAAGCGGCTAGCCCAGAAAGCGTGTCGGAAAAGACCAGGGCCTGTTTGGGGTTGACCAGGGTGGGCTGAAGCCGCCAGTGGGCGATCGCCTGCATTTCTTCAGGGCTGTTGACCGCCCCCATCACTAAAATTGGCGCCTGAATGCCCGCGGCCCGCAGCTCAATTCCTTCGGGAACGGTGGCTACGCCGAGCCAGGTGGCCCCAGCTTGCAGCGCCGTTTGGGCAACGGTGACGGCCCCATGGCCATAGGCATCGGCCTTAACCACCGCCATCAGCTGAGTGGTGGCGGGCAGCAACCCTCTAAACTGGCGCACGTTGTGCTGCAGCGCCGCCAGATTAATTTCAACCCAGGCACGGCAGCAGCGCATAGGCTCCAGGCTTGGAGTGTGATCCCAATTCAGCATTGTGTTCCTCCTTCACCACCGAGGCTAGCGCCTCATCATAGCGCCAGAACTGGCCACCAGATGTGCCAACACTATCCCAAGGTACCGGCTTCAGGACAGTCTACCAGAGGTCAAAAACCTCAATTTAGCTTCTGTGCTAACATCAATCCAAATATTCTTTAGCCAATTATCCACGCATTCGAATGGGTAAGGTTCTGGTGCTCAACGCCTCCTATGAACCGCTCAACATTACGAGCTGGCGTCGGGCTGTCGTCCTGATTATTAAGGGTAAGGCGGAGCGGGTTGAGCATAACGGCAAGTTTGTCTACGCCGATTTTCCGCTGCCGACGGTAATACGGCTGCGCCACTACGTGCGGGTGCCCTACAAAGATATACCACTCACCCGGCGCAACCTGCTCCAGCGCGACAACCACACCTGCCAATACTGCGCCTACAGCGGCGACGGTCTCACCCTCGACCACGTGATCCCCCGATCGCGCGGTGGCAGCGACACCTGGGAAAACATGGTGGCCGCCTGCGTGCGCTGTAACGTGAAAAAGGGCAACCGCACCCCGCGGGAGGCCAACATGCCGCTCTTTAGTCAACCCCGTAAGCCCCACAGCAGTCTCTACTTTGAGGTGACGCGGCAAATTCACAGCGGCGTACACCAGGAGTGGAAGAAGTACGTCATTGGGATTTCGTAACTGTTCTAGTGCATGATTGCTTCAAGAGTATTCGACGGCATCATCGCTGCTTGACTACCGGCGGATTCATTCTTAGAGTGCTGCCTTAGGCCATGGGGCTTGAAATCCTATAGCCTGATAACCGTTTGCACCAGACTCTATCGAGTGACTCTAACAGTTCCGCTGCAATTTGCGATAATTAAGTAGGGCCGCGGCGCTATTGACAGCGCTTTTGAATCAAGACGATGGTGAGCCAAGCGGGTTGACGTTAGCACCTCTAACGCCGTTGAGGTCTATCCCTTGTCTTTGCACTAAGGGGCTATGTCTACCTACCATCGAGCGCGCTGTCGCACAAGGAATTGCCCATGATGACATTCAATTTAGACTCTGAGACCGCTGAAGCCACCTTTTCTAACGGCAGCGGGATGACTTCTCTTGTGCCCCGCCCCGAGAATGACAGTGACTCTGAAGATCCGGTACAGGCGGTGCGTCGGCTGCTGGAGGGGCACCGCGGCGATCGCCACCTGGTGCTGCTGCAAGACTTTCCTGACCCTGATGCGCTGTCGTCGGCCTGGGCCTACAAGCTGATTGCCAGCAACTACAAAATCGAGTGCGACATTGTCTACGCAGGCACCCTCAGTCACCAGGAAAACATTGCCCTCGTCCGGCTCACAGGCTTGCCCGCCCGCCGCTGGCTGACCGCCGCCGATAGTGCTAGCCTGGCTAACTACCAAGGGCTGGTGCTGGTCGATAACCAAGGCACGACGAGCCAACTCTACGAACACCTGCGGGAGGGGGGGCTGCCTCTGGTGCTGGTGATCGATCACCATGCCCCCCAATCTAAGCTAGACGCAGAATACATCGATCTGCGCCCCCACATTCGGGCTACGGCCACCATCTTGACCCAGTATTTGCAGCAGGGGCTGCTGAACCTCGATCGCAACAACAGCAAGCACACCAAGTGTGCCACCGCCCTCATGCACGGGTTGCGGGCCGACACCAACCAGCTGATGCACGCTGGGCCCAGCGACTTTATGGCGGCGGCCTACCTGAGCCAGTTTTACGACGGGCAGCTGCTGAGTGCGGTACTGCAAGCCTCGCGCTCAAAGCGAGTGATGGATGTGATTGAGCGATCGCTGCGCAACCGTAAGGTGCAAAACAACGTCTCTATTGCTGGGGTCGGCTACCTGCGCTACGACGACCGCGACGCCATTCCCCAGGCAGCAGACTTTTTGGTGACCGAAGAAAACGTGCACACCGCCGTGGTCTACGGCATCGTTCACGACGAGGATGAAGAGCGCGAGGTGGTGATTGGCTCTCTGCGCACGAGCAAAATCACCCTCGACCCCGACGAATTTATCAAAGAAGCCTTCGGCCAAGACAGCGAGGGTCGCTTCTTTGGCGGCGGGCGATCGATGGCCGGCGGCTTCGAAATTCCGGTGGGCTTTTTGTCGGGCTTTTATGAAAACTCGGAGTTCAACCGGCTCAAGTGGGAAGTCTTTGACACCCAGATCAAGCAGAAGCTTTGGCGGCTCATTAACCCTGAAGAGGGCATGATCAATACCGACTAGAACTCTCTGCTCAGCGGCAGCATTTTGACGCAAGCAAGCGGCTAATCACAAAATCCCACCTAGATTCACTAGGTGGGATTTTGTAGTTAACGGCTGAGAATTTCGTCCTCTAAGATTGAAAAACTTCAGACGAATCTACCGGCTCAATCGAGTCGTCTTCGGCGATCGCCCCTTTGCCGCCCGAACCAAACCCGCCATGGAGCAGGGTATAGAAACAGGGAATGATAAACAGCGTCAGCACCGTAGCCAGAGATTGCCCAAAAAACACCACGATGCCCAGAGGTTGTAAGAATTCAGACCCTTCACCAATGCCCAGGGCTAGGGGAAACAGGCCCAGCACCGCAGTGATGGTCGTCATCAAAATGGGGCGTAGGCGACGGGGGGCAGCGCGCAGAATGGCTTCCTGGCGAGAGCAGCCGGTAGCTTTATAGATCTGGTTGGCCAACTCCACCATAATGATGGCGTTGTTGACCACAATGCCCACCAGCAGCACAGCCCCGACAACCACCGTTGCGCCGATCGCGGTTTGAGTTACATATAGACCCAAGATGCCGCCCGCCAGCGCCAGGGGCACTGTCAGCATAATCACCAGCGGGTCGATCAGCGAGTTGTACTGCACTGCCATGACCGTAAAGACTAGAAAGGCAGATAGCGCCCCCAGCATGACCAAGGCGTCCTGTAGCTCAGCATTGGTGGCCGCCGCCGAACTGGGAAGCACAGTCACTCCTTCAGGGAGTTCAAGCCCAGCGATTACGTCTTGGGCTTCGCTTAGGGCTTCGCTCAGGCTGGCCCCCTCCGCCAAGTCACCAGAGATCAAGAACACCTGTCGACGGTTGATGCGCTGAATTTGGCCGGGGGCTTCTCCTAAACCAACCTGGGCAACATCGCCCAGCTGCACCAACTGGCCATCGTCGGTGAATAGCGGAATATCCAGCAGTTGAGAGGAACGCTGCACAGTGCCGGGTTCAAGCTGCACTTTGATGTCTACTAGGCGGTTGCCCCGCTGCAGCTGGGTCGGAATTGACCCCGTCAGCGCCGTCTGAATGGTGGTACCAATGTCGGCCGCCGTGAGGCTCAAGTCTTCAGCTCTGGCCCAGTCAGGGCGAATCTGCACCTCTGCCTGAGGTTCTTCCCCATCGGGTCGATAGCGGGCTAGGGTAGCCTGTTGGCCCAAGGCTTCAACAACCTGCTGGCCAGCCTGTAGCAAGACTTCGGTATCTTCGCTTTGCAGGCCTACGTCCAGATCGGCGCGCACCGGAGAATTACTCAAAAACAGCCCTCGCACCGACTCGGGAGTGACGTTAATGCGGGTGTCTACTACGGGCAACTTGCTGAGTTCAGCATTGACGCGATCGACGTAGCTCACCGTGTTGGTACCAGGCTTTAGCGTAATTGTGCTGCTGCCGCGCAGGGTGTTTTCGCTGGTGCTAGTGCCAAAGAGAGAGCCGCCAGCGGTAGTAAACACGTAATCGGTTTCGGGCTGAGTCAGCAGGAATTCTTCTACCGCCTGCATGACTTGCTGGTTAGCTGCCGCCGTTGTACCGGGTGGAAAACGGACGGAAACGCGGGCCTGCCCAGTGCTAATGCGAGGCAAAATTTCTTGGGGAATTTGGCCCAGCATAAAAATGCTGCTGCCGCCAAACACCAGTAGCGCTAGAGCAATAATTATGATGCGATGCCGCAGGGCACGGCTGAGCCAACGCCCGTAGGCCAAGGTAACGCCTTCGAGACGGGTGTTGAACCAGCGAAATGGCCCCCAGCTCTGGAGCGATTGGGTGCTGCGCCCCATCACCATCCGTGCGGCTAGGGCAGGCACTACCGTCAAGGCCACCACGAGGGAGGCCGCTACAGAAAAGGTAACGGTCAAAATCAGTTCGTTGAAGATCAGTGAGATAAAGCCGCCAATCAGCAGAAAGGGCAGCACCGACACCAAGTTGGTGGTGGTAGCGGCTACCAGGGTTCCTTCTAGCTCCTGACTGCTGGCTTCGGCCTGAAAGATGGCTTCGCTGCGGCTGTAAACCCCGCCGGTCTGGCGCGATCGCTCCATTTCTTCGGCCCGGTTGGCCATGTTCTCGAGCATCACAATGGAGTTGTCAACCACAATGCCCACACCTAGGGCCAGCCCGCCCAGGCTAAATACATTGAGGGACAGACCAAACAACCCCATGAGAACCAGGGCGACTAGGCTAGCCAGGGGAATGGCCAGCAAAATAATAAATGTCTGCCGTAGAGACCCTAGAAATAGCAGCACGGCCAGGCCAGCCAGCGCGGCTCCAGACAGACCTGAGCCTGTCACGTTATTGATGGAGCTGCGGATAAACCGCGACTCGTCTAGGGTAGCAACGGTCTCCATCCCCTCAGGAATTTGACCTGCCTGACGCATCTGGTCGAGCTTAGACTTAACTCCGTCTACCACATCAATCGTGTTAGCCGCTGGTTGCTTTTGAATGCTGACTTTGACCGCGGGCTCGCCGTTCAGGAAGACAAAAACCCGCTGCTCTTCGGTGCCATCGATGACGGTAGCCACATCCTGCAGGAGCACCTGCTGGGGAGGATCGGTGCCAGGTACGGTAATGGGCAGGTTCTGCAACTCCTCTGCTGATTCAAAGCGGCCCACTAGGCGGGTGAGGGTTTCCTCGTCACCACCGCGCAGGCGACCACCGGAGATATCCTGGTTGCGATCGCTGAGTGCATCAATGATGTCGGTTACCCCAATGCCCACCGCCTGCAAGCGGCGCAAATCCACATTCACCTGCACCTGCTCGTTTACTCCACCCGATACATCGGCGCTAGCAACACCGGATACCTGCTGAATCTCTCGGGATAACTCTTCTTCAGCAAAGATGCGCAGCTCTTGGGCACTCAGGCTATCGGAGGTGAGCGCCATTTCGTACACCGGTAGCTGGGAGGGATCAACCTTAAACAGTCGCGGTGTTTCAAAGGTTTCGGGCAGAGTGCCGCGGGCGCGGTTGAGAGTAGCCGTGGCATCGTTAAGAGCCTGATCGATATTGCCGCCGGGTTCAAAATACAAATCGATGCTGACCTGACCTTCTCGGGTTTGAGAAAACACCTGCACCACGCCTTCGGTGGTTGCCAGGGCTTCCTCTAGGGGCCGAGTAATCTCATCCACTGCCACCTCTGGGGACAGTCCTGGCGCATCGCCACGGAGGCCAATGCGCGGATAGGTAATGGCGGGCAGCAGGTCTACCGGCAGCTGCGTAGTAATAAAAAAGCCCATCACGAAGACGGTCAGCGTCAGCATGAGGGTGCCAATGTGTTGGCGAATCGCCAACCCGCTAATGCTAAAGCTGCTCTTGGGAAAGGAGGAGGGGGTAGTCATGGGTGGAGGGGTGGAGGAGCGGAGCGGTGAGATGGTGGCGGTAGTTTTGAGTTCTTTAGGAAGCGCTTAATTCAAAATTCAAAACTTTCCTCAGCCTTCGGAGGTCAAACTGAGCTTTACGGCTTGCCCTGCTTCTAGGGGCTGGCTGCTGCGCACAACATACTGTTCGCCGAGGGCGAGGCCAGAGAGAATGGTGACTTGGCCATCAGCGCGATCGCCCACCTGCACCGATCGCGACTCAACCACCGGGTCGCCATCAGCCTCAGCGACCACAAAGATCTGGTTCTCGCTATTTTCCGCGGTCTCCAAGGCGCTTTCGGGCACGACAACGGTCTCGGATTGATTGCCGGTGCTGGTCACTCGGGCCAGCAGACCACTACCGATGCGGCTACCGGGATTGGCCACGGTAATCTCAATCGGCAGCAGGCGCGAGGTGCTGTCGGCGACCGGCGAGATGCGCGTCACTTGACCGGTGAAAGTTTCGTCGGGGAAAGCATCGATGGCGATCTCAACCGACTGCCCAACGCTAAATTCGCTGAGGTTGCTGTCGGCCACTTCAATCACCACCAGCACTTCTGACAGATCGCCCAGGGTTAAGACGGCTTCGCCAGGGAGGATTAAATCGCCGGGTTCGGCGACGCGTTCGAGCACGACCCCTGACAGCGAGGCCGTTAGGTTGGCGAAGGAGAGGCGCTGCTGGGCCTCGCGCAAAATCGATCGTTGGGCTTCGACGCGCTGCTGGGCGGCCGCGACAGCCTGTTGTCGGGTACGCACCTGCTCTTGGGAAGAGGCCAGGGCTTGTTCAGAGGTTCGCAGAGTGGTTTGAGCCTGCTCGGCAGCTTGGGCCGAGATCGCTCCTTGGGATGCGAGGGTCACTAGGCGCTGAGCATCATTGCTGGCCTGCTGGAGCCGCACCCGCGCGTCTTCAATGGAGGTGCGAATGTCGGCCAGTTCGGCTTCGGCCTGGGCGACCTCAAACTGGCGGGCAGCGAGTTCGGCCTGGGCCTCGCCCACGGCGGTTTGCAGCAGCACATTGTCGATGGTGGCAATCACCTGGCCCTGCTGCACCGTATCACCGACGTCACGAGCCAGGGAAAGCAGCCGCCCCTCGGCCTGCGATCGCAGCGAGACCTCCCGCGCCGGGCTGGTGGTGCCAGTGTAGATGCGGCTCGAATCTTCGCCAGCGGCAGCTACGGCTGTATCTACTACGGCAGGGCCCTCTTGCTGCTCGGACTGGGCCTGGGCGGCGGGCTCTACAGGTTTGCCACAGGCTACCGTTGCGATCGCAATACCCGCCATGATTAAAAGCCCTGATGATCGGCCAAGGAGACCCTTGGCCGATCGAAACCGTTGAACAACCATGCCTTGAATTCCCTAAGCTGCTGGGTTTTAATTTACTTTACAGTTTTTAATCCTGGCGTCTATCTCTCAATAGATGTCAAGCCGTGCAGATTCTGCCAAACCAGTGCATAGAACAACTTTTGGTGATTAACAGCACAACGCAGGACTCTACTCTTGGGCAGAGGCATCGGGTGTGTTCCACAGCTCAACTTCGGCTTTGCGTCGGTTAACTAAGCCAGGAAACTCCTCACCGCCAGCCTTAGTAAATTTCATCAGTTCTGCGGGCACAGCATCGTACTCGCCAGCATTGAGCTTTTTCAGCAGCGTGCTTTCTTCAAAAGCCTGTAGCCCAATGTTATAGACGAATGAAGCTAAGGCGTCGCGCTGGTTGTTGACAAGCTCAACGGTAACAAGATCGTCGATTTTTTGGCGAATTGGCTTCAAGTCTTGATCGAGCAGGGTTTTAGCCTGGGCTTGGCTAATACCCCTAGCAAAGGGTACCAATTCGCCGTCGATGTTAATAGTCCCCGACTGGTGCTCTTGGGGTTGAATCAGGTGCCCATAACCGATGATCTGGTTGCCCAAGCCATCATCGTAGGGATAAATCTTTCCGTCCTCAGCCAAGCCGGCACCTTCGAAGGTTGCCACCAACTCAACTCCCGGCGTCTCTGGTTGAAGCTTCTCCTGCTGGGCGACCTCGGGCAGCGGCGCGTGAGAATGTCCGTTGATCAGACTAACCGCCCACTTGCCTAGGCTTTCTGCTTCAGAGCGGGGCGGTTCTCCAAGCACATCAACGGAGCGCAAGCCCATGTTATTAGCCTGAATCGATCGATTGCTGTGCCCCACCATGCCGATACTCAGGGGCACTAAAATACTCGCCGCTAGACCACTGAGCATCAGAATCTTTTGCCAAACCGGGGGCAGCTTGTCGTCATCCATAGCAGCAGGGGGTGAGAATGCACAGGCTCCAAGCCGCAAAGGTTATTGAGTGCGAGAGCTTAGCGACCATTCTTTCACAGCTGTCAACCCCGCCATGGTGCCGCGCGGGCGATAACCTAGCTCAAACGCCTTTTGGCTGGCAGACGACACATCGGGCGGGCGGGGGGCAGGCAGGGTCACATCGGCCTGTTTGCTGGCCAGAATGAGGTCTTTATCGAGGCCAAAGACCTCGGCCATCCGCAGGCCAAAGTCGTAGCGGCTGATGCGATCGGGGCCACCAAGGTGCAGCAGGCCAGAGGCATTCTCTAGAGCCAGCAGCAGGCCAAGGGCGGCATCTTCGACGTAGGTCGGGGTGCGAAACTCGTCGGTAAACAGGTGTAGGGGCTGCCCTGCTTCTAGCGTGCGCAAGAAGCCCTGCAAAAAGCACTCTGCCGTCGGGCTGGGCGGACCGTACAGCAGCGGCATGCGGCAGATCACAGCGGCGGGGTGTAAGGCCTGAATGATGGTCTCAGCTTCGACCTTGTGGCGACCATAAACGCTGATGGGATTAGGGGGCGAGGTTTCGTCGTAGGGAGCTGCCAGGCCGTCAAACACTTGGTCGGTAGAGGTAAAGGCCAAGGGAATTTGGTGGCTGCCGCAAAACTGAGCCAGCACCCGCGTCGCTTCGACATTCATGGCATAGGAGAGGTTGGGCTCCTGCTCACAACGGTTGGGCTGCGACAGGGCAGCGGTGTGGATCACAGCGTCGGGGACGACCTGCGCGAGCCATTCGTTGAGGGCGATCGCATCAGTCAGATCAATACAGTGCAGCTTCACCCCTGGCAGCGGCGGAACGTGGCGGTGGTAGGTGCCCTCAACCTGCCAAGTTGGCTGAGCCGCGCGAGCCAAATGCCAGCCCAAAAAGCCGCTAGCACCGGTAATCAACAGTCGGCGGTGGGTTGAGGCCAAGGTGGGGTGTGCCATAGCGCCCGAGATGGGGTTGAATGAAGGATTGCCGGGCAAGAACTGCCGGGTAATGGGCCTAGCGGAGTTAGACAACAGTATGGCTTTGGGAAGACAGAACCATCGGCGGCTCTGGCTGCTAGCGCTCGGTCTAGGACTGGCCTTGATCCTCAGCTGGTCGGTGCCCCACGCTGGACTGCCCGCCTTTGCTCAAACAGCGGTAGAGCCAGCGGAGCAATTTTTTGCCGACGTGCTGGTGCAGGGGCAGCCCGTGTTGCAAGTGGGAGGTTTGCCCGATGTTAGCGCGGTTGAGCGGGCGGGGCAAATCAACCGGCGCATTGCTGCTCTGCTCAACCAGACCGATAACCCAGACCCCATCACCGTCAATGTTGATCGTGATCGCGACCTGGCCACCCTGCAAGTCAACCAGCGGGTGATCATGACTGTGACCGAGCAAGACGCGCTGGACTTTGACACTGATATGGCCACCCTGGCCCAGCGCTGGGCCGACCTGCTCAACCAGGCGATGGCCCGTACCAATCTAGCGGCGGCGGTGTCATACCGCATTCGCGGCACCTCTCAGCAGATGGTGAGAAACACCCTGGATAATTTGCCCGCACTGCTGGGGGCGCTGGTGGTGCTAGTGCTGACCTGGCTGCTGGCGGCGGTGGTGCGCCACGCCGTGCTGGTGTGGGCCTCAAAAACCGAGGGCGATCGCACCACCGAAGAGCTGATCAGCCGCCTCTGCTACGGCGGCGTGTGGACCCTAGGATCCGTGGTGGCCCTGGGTGTAATGGGGCTCAACTTTGCCGCTCTGCTTGGCACTTTGGGCCTGACCAGTGTCGCCATCGGCTTCAGCCTACGCGATGTACTGAGCAACTACATCTCTGGGGTAATTTTGCTGGCCACCCGGCCCTTTCGCATTGGCGACCAGATCGTCATCAACAATTTCGAGGGCACGGTTACTCAAATTCAGCTACGGGCCACCACGGTGCAAACCTATGACGGCCGCCTGGTCTACATCCCTAACCAAGAAGTATTTCAGAGCAGCATTACCAACAACACCGCCTCGCCCGTGCGCCTCAGCAGCGTCACCGTGGGCATTGACCACAACGCCGATCTGCCCGACCTGTTTAATCGCATTCAGCAGCAGATGAAGCAAGTTGAGGGGGTTGAGCTTGACCCCGAACCCATTGTGCTGGTGCGAGAACTGACCCCCAGCACCGTAAACCTTGAGGCGCAGTTTTGGGTGAACTCCCGAAAACAGTCATTCTTGCAGGTCACCTCTCAGGTGTTAGCCGCCATCAAACTAACGCTGCAAGATGCCCAGTTTGCCGAAACCAACGCCCCCGAAGACATGGCGATCGAGCCCCTCTCTAATGAACCCTTGCCCAATCCTCCTATCCCTTGAACGGCATCTATAGCCACTGGCGGCAACGGCGCTATTCTTAAACGCACCCCCACTTAGCGGCAGCTATGGAACGCAATCAGTTTCGTGTCGGCACCTTTAACCTCAACAACCTGATGCTGCCCGATCGCGAGTTTTACCCTGGCGAAGTCCATTCCCAGGTCAACTACCTGAAAAAGCTCACCTGGATTGGGGCTCAGCTCGATCGCATGAAGGTCGATATCTGCGGCTTTCAAGAGGTGTTTCATCGAGGGGCGCTGAAAGAAGCTTTGCACCGCAGTGAATACCACCAGCAGCACGAAATTGTCATGGCCGAGGGGTTTGGGCGGGGGCCTGGGGTGGCGCTGGCGACTCGGTTTCCAGTGCTGGGGCAGCGCATGTACGACAACTTTCCGCCCGAAAGCGTGCTGGATCTAGAGGGGGCTGAGATCCCAATTCGGCGGTTTTCGCACCCGGTATTAGCGGTCGATTTGGCCCTGACAGAGACGATTCATTGCACCGTGTTTGTGGTGCACCTGAAGTCAAAGCGGCCAATGATGACCAACGGTGTCGATCGCAGCGATCCGGTCGAAATTGCCAAAGGCCACGCCCGCTCGCTAATTCGCCGCACCGCTGAGGCCGCTGCCCTGCGGTTTTTGCTAATGGAGGGGCTGCGCGATCGCCGCTACCCGGTCATTGTCATGGGCGACGTCAACGACAACCATACTGCCGTCACCACCCAAATCGTGACTGGGCACCCCCCCTGGGAATCCTGGCCCTACCGCAAAAAAGCCCCCGTGTGGGACGTGCTGCTCTATCAGGTCAAAGACATTCAGGCCCGGCTAGGCTACGGCGACCACTATTACACCTACATTCATAACGGCCACTACGACAGCCTTGACCACATCATGGTGAGCGAAGAGTTTTCGGCCCAAAACCGCGATCGCATCGGCCGCGTCACCTATGTGTCGGTGTTTAACGACCATCTGTTTGACCAAACCTTGCTAGATGAAACGATTGAACCCTGGCAGTCCGATCATGGGCAGGTAGTGGCCACCATTGAGCTCAACCCGCCCCAGTCGGCTCACCCCCAGCTAGTGGTCTAGCGCAGTCGGCAGAGGCGGGAAATCGCCTACGGGTCGGTTGAGCGAACTGAGGATTGAGTGAAGTCGGGGTCAGAAAGAATTCAGGGTAAAGTCGGGATTTCCAACGGCTGCTGTCATTGAGTCGCCATAGCAGGTGAAATACAGGTCAGGACATCCCAAAAGGTCAGATTCGAGCCAGGCGGGTATTTTCGTTCTTTTACTATATCTCTGGCCTTCGGCATGACATTAACCTCAAACTGGCTAACTCTGGGGCAGGGGTTGGTGCTGGCACTCAGCTACCTGGGGCTAGCGCTGGGCTACGTGCCGGGCCTGCGCATGAACCGGGCCACCATCGCCCTGGTCAGCGCGGCGGTTCTGGTGGCCCTGGGCACCCTGTCTTTAGAAGCCGCCTGGGCCGCCATTGATGCCAACACCATCGTGTTTTTGCTCAGCATGATGGTGGTCAACGCCTACCTCTCCTACGCCGGTTTTTTTAATCTGGCCCTGGTGCAACTGCTGCGCTTGACCAGCAGTCCCCTGGGCCTGCTGGTGCTGTTAACCCTGGGCACGGGGGCGCTGTCGGCGGTGTTTCTCAACGACACCTTGGCCCTGGTGAGCACACCGCTGACCCTACAGCTCACCCGGGCGCTCAAGCTCAACCCGGTACCCTACCTGCTGGCGATCGCTGGGGCGACCAATACCGGCTCCCTTGCCACCCTCAGCGGCAATCCGCAAAACATTCTGGTGGGCTCGTTTTCAGACATTAGCTACTTGGCTTTTGCTCAGGCGCTGCTGCCGATCGCAGGGGTGGGGCTGGCTTTGCAAGTCGGTTTGCTGTGGTTGATTTATCCGGAGGTGCGATCGCTGACTCCCTGCCCATCGCCAGTGTTGCCCCGCCTGCGCCTGCACCGGCCACTGCTGATCAAAACCACGGTGGTATCTGCTCTGATGCTAACCGCGTTTGTTGTGGGTCTTCCCCTGGCCGAGTCGGCCTTTTTAGCCGCCGCCGCCCTGCTGATTACCCGCCGCATTAAACCCCAGCGGGTGCTGGGGGCGGTCGATTGGTCGCTGCTGGTTATGTTTTCGGGGTTGTTTATTCTCACTGAGGCGGTGCGATCGCTTCAGGTGCTCGATGCCGTCGCTCCGTTGGTCACTCACCCCGCCGGCCTGCTAGTAACAACAGCAGGGCTTTCTAACCTGATCTCCAACGTGCCTGCGGTCCTGCTGATTCAAGGGCTGATTGCCCCAGAAGACACCTAAAGCTGGCTGCTGCTGGCGGCAGGCTCTACCTTGGCGGGCAATCTCGCCCTATTTGGCTCGGTGGCCAACCTGATCGTTGTGGAAGCTGCCGCTGGGGAGGGCTATGCCGTCACTTTCTGGCAGCACCTGCGCTTTGGTTTGCCGCTCACCCTGCTGACCCTGGCACTGGCCTACATTTGGCTAGTTTAGAGCTGTGAAACAGTTTCCTATCGAGCGGTGGAGCACCATCGGGGCGGTTTAGCAATTGCTGCGCTGGTCTAGCGTTACGACCTTCGCCGGACTAGAGTGGCGGGCTGTTCGCGTGTTGCTATGACTCAAGCCCTTGGCCAAGCAGAACTGAGGCATTAGAGGGCGAGGTAATCAGGCCTTTTTGCAGCGCAAGGAGGGCGGCCTGGGTGCGATCGCGCACATCCAGCTTTTGCAGAATGGCGTGAATATGAACTCTGACTGTGCCTGGGGTAATGTAGAAAGCTTCGGCAATTTCTTGGGTTGTCTTGCCTACCGTAATGAGCTGCAAAATTTGTTTTTCTCGCGGCGTCAACAGAAACTCAGGGGCTCTTTTTGATTGGGCAATATCCTGAATTTCAAGAGTTGCCGTGTGGTCCCACCAAGAGGCCCCAGCAATCACCGAGCGCAAGGCCAACACTAGGGTTTCTGGAGCACCACCTTTCAAAAAATATCCCCGCACTCCCGTCGCAATTAACTGATTAATTAGGACGCTATCAGTCCGGGATGTAAGCACCAAGATTGGCAACTGGGGATATTGTTGTTTGAGCTGCCGGCAGACCTCAACTCCGCCGATTCTAGGCAGTCCAATATCGAGCAAAACTACATCAAACTCATGCTGCTCCACCAGGTTGATCGCCGTTTCGCCATCTCCAGCCTCTGTCACACTGTCGATATCGGCTTCCTGCTGCAATTTCATTCGCAACCCTAGGCGAAATAGTTCATCGTCTTCCACCAAGAGAACTCGCAGCCGTGGAGCAGCCATGGTCAATATTCGTAAGGGGAGTTAGCTATATGATGCCGGCAGACTGAAGCCAAACACCGCTCCGCAAGGAACACGGTTCTCGGCCCAAATTGTGCCACCGTGGGCCTCAATAATCTGTCGAGATAAGTATAGACCCAAACCCGAGCCCTTCGCTTGGCGATCGCTGCACCCTTGATAGAATCGCTCAAACAGCTGGGGCAGCTCTTCTGGACGAATCCCTAACCCTTCATCTAATACTTTCACCACCTGCTGATTAGGTTCAGAATCCTGCCAAGATTCTAAAACGACATCAACTCTGCCATCTATAGGTGAGTGATAGATAGCATTAATTAACAAATTTGATACTACTCGGTGAAGCTGCAAACAATCTCCATCAACCCAGCAGGCCTCTGCCGCTATAGCTGTTGGGCTGAAGCTAATTGAAACCCGGTAGCTCGATGCCAGATCATTTAAGGTATGAACAACTTGTTCTATCAATTCAACTAAATTGACGGGCGATCTTCTGAGCTGAACTCCTTCTGCATCATTACGGTAGATGTCTAGTACAGTTTCAACTAGTTGCAGGCTAGTTTTTTGGCTGCGCATCATGGTCGCCAACACCTGTTGTTGAGCCTCCGTGACGCGGCCAAAACGCTCCTGCTGAAAGGCTTCTAGCGTTTCTATCGCTCCCAACAAAGGCGTTTTAAGGTCATGGGTCAAGGTGGAGACAAAATTTTCCCGAAAGGTGGCCAGTTGTTCTTGTAGCTGTAGCTTTGTTTGCTGTTGGGCAATAGCTTCCTCATAGGAGCGATTGCGGTGGCTTAGCACCCCCGCCACCACTATCGCAGCAACCGCAATAATTCGATTGCCGATCGTGTAGGGGGTAATGATGTGGCTACCAGGAATCCACAAATTAAAGAGGGTTAAAAACGACGCCAGCAGCGTCAAACGAAATGCAAAACGTGAGCTTAATCGCAGGGTGGCGAGCAGAATAGGGCCAATGTACAGATAGCTAAAGACATAATCTGCTGATGAGATTAGCTCCAGCAATATAATGCCTGTAAATAAGCCACCCGTTATCCAAAGAATGCTTAATTGAGGAACTTGGCGCAGTTGATGGGGGCTTGGATAAATCGGGCGGTCAACCATGGCAATGCGCAGGGTAGCTTGCCCCCAAAAACGACAGGAGCCAGAATACTCAGCCTTCTAGTACTCTAGCTCCTGCTGTTTGAAAAGGCACCGTTTACAGTGTCAGCTAATGACTGGGGTGACCGGTGGTCGTCGCAGTGAAATCAGAAGTTAGCTGCTCACCGTACCCAACCTCGCTATGCTCTGCGGGGTCTAAACCTTGGGTTTCCACCTCAGGGGAAACCCGTAGCCCCATAATTGCATGCAGAATTTTGAGCAGGACAAAGGTGCCCACGCCAGCAATCACATAGGCGATCGCGACTGCTACTATCTGCTTCACCAGTTGTCCCGGATTTCCGTAGAGCAGGCCATTGGCGCCAAACTCATTCACATCGGTACTGGCAAAAACTCCGGTCAGAATTGCCCCTACCGTCCCGCCAACTCCGTGCACTGGGAAGGTATCTAGGGCATCATCAATACCCATTTTGTTTTTGATGCGAATGGCGTAGTAGCAGCAAAACGCGGTAATGCCCCCAATCAATAAGGCCGCCACCGGAGTCACAAAACCAGCCGCAGGGGTAACGCCTACTAGACCGGCAACCAGACCCGTGGCCAGACCCACCGCCGTCGGCTTACCTGTCAACACCCACTCCATCAAAATCCAGACTAGACCTGCTGCCGCAGCACCACAGTTGGTAGCAACAAAGGCAACAGTTGCTAACCCTCCCGAAGCTAAAGCGCTGCCTGCGTTAAACCCAAACCAGCCAAACCAAAGCAGGCCAGCCCCCAACATAATGAAAGGTACATTGTGGGGCGCTGTAAGCCCGGTGGGGTAGCTTCTGCGATTGCCTAAAACTAAGGCCGCCACCAAGGCAGAAACTCCAGAACTAATGTGGACAACGGTGCCGCCAGCAAAATCAAGGGCACCAAAGCCACCGTATAGACCCATAAATCCGCCTTTGGCCCATACCATGTGAGCTAAAGGGCAGTAGATGAATATGGACCACAGTAAAACAAACCAAAAATAGGTTTTAAACTTTAGTCGCCCTACCAAAGCTCCCGAAATTAGGGCAGGCGTAATGATGGCAAACATGCCCTGAAACATCATGAATGCTTGGTGGGGAACCGTCGCAGCATAAGATACGACGGCCTCTGGCTCAGACCCAAGCAAGTAGTCAGTAGTCTCTAGCCCAACCCCATTTAGAAAGAGCCACTGCAATCCGCCGATGAAGGGCGTTCCAGGAGCAAACGCCAGGCTGTATCCCCACAAAATCCAGGTGACGCCAACGAGCAGCATGAGTACAAAACTCATCATCAACGTATTAAGAACGTTGAGAGAGCGTACAAAACCGCCATAGAAAAATGCTAAGCCCGGCGTCATTAAAAGTACTAAAGCTGTACAGAACAACATGAATGTTGTATCTGCCGCAGTTTGGGCTGCCGCTGCTGCTTCAAGCGGGTCAGGGGCCTGTGCCCATGCCTCTCCTGGAAATAGCCCTAGGGTTAAGCAAAGGGCAATCGCCAACGTTGCCAGAATCCGAATACCCACGTCTGATTACTCTCCGGAACTCAAAACACTGTAGAAAATCATACTCATAACCCACTCAACCTACTCATGAGAAGAACCCAAAAATGTAGCAATTTTTGCAGTTTAGGCTATTCAAACGTTTGTTATAGATTCGACTAAACGCTTATGGAATAGGTCTTCTTGGGCGTAGCCTGCTATGATTTTAGCTACCTTAAATAGGTAACTCTAAAAATGCTGTCAATTGAAATCTAAAACTCAGTTGCTAGCTCAACACACTTAGACATCCTGGTGGATTCGGCCTAACTGCATTGGCTGAATCCATTTATTTTTTAGGTTGCTTAAATCTATTTACAACTGAATTGAGCAACATTTATCAAAACTCGACTGAGCGAAACTTAAATGTTCCACACCAGCCAATTTCAGGTACGAGCTTGGGCAAGGGAGGCTCAGTTTTGAGGGAAGTTAATTGGATAATGTAGCCCACGCCAGGACGATGGCGTTGGTACCATTCTTTTAAGTCAGTATTCTCTTTTAAGTTCCCGTGTTTATCGTATTCCTCAAGCGATAGCTGCACAGTCATGCTGGAGAGATAAGCGTAGATTTGTACTAAGTATTCGCCTGGAGGAACGTCAATAACTTGAAAAATCCGGTAGTTTGGCTCAGGTGGATTTCCTGCGATCGCATAGGCTAACTCGTCTGCATCACCCCCTCCACAGTGAATGACAAATTTGCCGCAGGGAATCGTTAGTTTCCAAGCCAGCTTTGCAATCCAATTATGCTCTTCCGGCTCGGTCAGGTTGCCCAAGACAATCGCTGTATGGCCATCCAGTGCACAATCGCCATCAAAAAATAGAGGTATGCAAATGCCGCGCATCAGCAGATTGTTGATGGCTTGCTCATCTGCTTGACCCAAGACATTGGATAACTCCTCGGCTGTGAGCCCGCTGCCCCCTAGGCTCGTAGAGGTGAGCAGGTAGTAGTGACCGTCGCAAAAGAAATCTTCTGCTAGGGGAATGAGCTGTCGTGTCAGTGGTTCAGGCATTTTGTGGGGTTGAGATTTGCTTGCAGCCCGGCACAAATCTGCCCTGATGCCCAGCCGAGATGAGGGTTAGCATACCGATTCTGTCTCTTTGTATCAAAGGGACTTAGCGTTTTTTATCGTCGCCATGGCGATCGGCTCAGCTAGGGCAATAGAGCCGACCCTGCTGCATGCTCTGCGATCGCGTGACCGACCCTGCAATACCTCTTTCGATAGAGACAAAGACCTGTTTTCGGCTTCTTTTGCTGATAGGCGATTCCCACCGCCACGAAATGTTACTGGCGGTGGTGTAAGTGCTTCAACCGGTGTAACACTAAATAGTGACCATAGGCTCGCCCGAAGTACGGGAGGCCAATTCCCGGAGGTTTCTGGATGACCAGCGCTATGCTCTCCCCTATAGACTGGCCCGCCCTTGAAGACGGGCTGCCCCCGCTGTCGGGTCGAGAGGCCGATATCGCCGGCGTTATGGCCAACCCGGAGCCGGTGTTTTTGCCCCGCACCAACCTGAACCTTGCGGATATTTCGGCGGGGTTTGCGATCGCCCTGCACATGCACCAGCCCACTATTCCTGCTGGGGCCACGGGTGAGCTCATCAACCACCTCCAATACATGTTTGAGCACCCCTACGACGGGGACAACCACAACGCCGGCACTTTCGCCTACTGCTACGCCCGCCTAGGCGACTTCATTCCAGAGCTGGTGAACCAGGGCTGCAACCCCCGCGTCATGCTCGACTACTCAGGCACCCTGCTGTGGGGCCTACAGCAGATGGACCGGCAAGATATTCTGGCTAAGCTGCGTCGGCTGGCCTGCGACCCTACCTATCAACCCTACGTCGAATGGCTGGGCACCTGCTGGGGCCACGCGGTGGTGCCCTCGACCCCCGTGCCCGACCTCAAGCTGCATATTCGCGCTTGGCAGCATCACTTTGCCGCTCTGTTTGGGGCCGAAGCCCTGGCTCGGGTACGAGGTTTTTCGCCGCCGGAGATGCACCTGCCTAACCATCCCGATGTGCTCTACGCTTTTGTCAAAACTCTCAAAGACTGCGGCTACCGCTGGATGTTGGTGCAAGAGCACACGGTGGAATCGGTAGAGGGACATGGCCTATCGCAGCCCCACCTACCCCACCGCTTGATCGCTCGCAACGCCCAGGGCGAGGTCGAAGAAATTGTGGTGCTGATCAAAACCCAAGGGTCTGACACTAAGCTGGTGGGTCAGATGCAGCCCTACTGGGAAGCCAAGAACCTGAGCCAGGTTGCCCTCGGCAACGCCACGGTGCCGCAGTTGGTCAGCCAAATCAGCGACGGCGAAAACGGCGGCGTGATGATGAATGAGTTCCCCAGCGCCTTTATGCGATCGTGGTACGAAATGCGCGAGCAGGGGGGCGGTCAACGGGGTGTGGTGGGCTTTAACGGCACCGAATACCTAGAGCTGTTGGCAGCGGCGGGGGCTGGACCAGAGACCTTCCCGATCTGTCAGGCGGTGGGGCAATCACGGCTTTGGCAAGCTATGGGTGACGCCAGCGGCCCCGATGCCGTGGCGGAGGCGATCGCCACCCTCCGCACCGAAGACAGCAATTTTTCCATGGAAGGCGGCTCTTGGACGGGCGATCGCAGTTGGGTGCAGGGCTATGACAACGTGCTCGACCCCATGCAGCGCCTGTCTGCTCAGTTTCACCAAACTATAGCTCGTCAACCCGAGCGGGGCGATGATCTAGAGCGCCAGCACCGCTACCGCAACGCCCTGATTCACAATCTGCTGCTGCAGACTAGCTGCTTTCGCTACTGGGGACAGGGCACCTGGACGGGCTACGCCGAGGAACTCTACCGTCGCGGTCAGGCCATTTTGGCCCACGACTTTGCCTAGGGTGCGATTTACCACCGTGCCAGCCGTCGGGTAGTGATTCAGACATCTTGCGATCGCCACTTATCCCTATGATGAAACCTAGCATTTTAGGGATATCAGGGCATGGACTATAAGCAAGA
This sequence comes from Leptolyngbya subtilissima AS-A7, assembly GCF_039962255.1. Lineage (NCBI taxonomy): Bacteria > Bacillati > Cyanobacteriota > Cyanophyceae > Leptolyngbyales > Leptolyngbyaceae > Leptolyngbya > Leptolyngbya subtilissima. The sequence continues at coordinate 507,235 of NZ_JAMPKY010000002.1, forward strand.
GCTAATCACCACCATCCACGACCTGGGGTACGATTTCGAGCGTTTAGAGCAGCGCCTCACCGAACTTAGCCAAACCAACCCTACCGCCGTGCTGATTCCGTCGCTCTATGAAGAGCTAGAGCGCCCCGCCCTGGCCACCATACGTGACCACCTCAGCCACTCTCCCTTTGTCAACAATGTCATTGTCTGCCTCTACGCCGATACCTTTGAGCAGTATCATCATGCGGTGCAGTTCTTCGAGCCGCTGCCCCAGCCCACCTTTGTCCTGTGGGAAAATGGGCCGCGCATTACCGACATTCTGCAAACCCTCCAAGACAAGGGGCTAGACCTGCTGCGGTTTAAGGGTAAAGGCCGGGCTGTGTGGCTGGGGTTGGGGGTGGCTTCTCTACACGCGGCGGCGATCGCCCTGCACGATGCCGACATTGTCACCTACGATCGCGCCTACCCCCTCAAGCTGCTCTATCCCCTGCTGGAGCAAGACTTTGGCATCGCTTTCAGCAAAGCCTATTACGCTCGCGTAGGCGGCGATCCCCGCAGCATGCACGGTCGGGTCACCCGGCTTTTTGTGACCCCGCTGATCACCTCACTGATGGAGCTGTTTGGCTACCGCGACTACCTGCGCTACCTCGACGCCTACCGCTACCCCCTCTCGGGCGAGTTTGCCCTCTCCGCCGACCTGGCGCTGACCACCCGCATCCCTGGCAACTGGGGGTTAGAAGTGGGTCTGCTGGCCGAGGTCTACCGCAATGTGTCCCTCAAGCGCATTGCCCAAATCGACCTGGGCGTCTTTGAACACAAGCACCAAACCCTAGGCAGCTCAACCAACTCGGGGCTGCAAAAAATGTGCCGCGATATTCTGCAATCGGTGTTTAGAACCCTGACCGAAACCGAGCAGGTGGTGATTGGCCAAGATCACATTCGCGCCCTGCGGATTAAGTACCGCCGCGAGGCCCAAAACCTCGCCCGTCAGTATTTCGTCGATGCTCGCTTCAACGGTCTAGAGTACGATCGCCATCAAGAAGAAATCACGATCGAAACCTTTGAACAGGTGATTCTTGAAGCCGGCAACCAGTACCTCGACGACCCGACCGGCACTCAAATTCCCGACTGGACTCGGGCCCTAGCCGTCATCCCCGATCTGCGCGAGCAGCTGCTCGACGCCATTCTCTCAGATATGGCTGAGGCGCGATCGGCCCCAGCACCAGTGGCGGATGTCACCGCAATGGCATCCGCTGTCTATTGATCAATTGACTGTAGTCAACCGGGCGCAGCGCGCTTAGGCCGGTTTCTTTTTGGGCATGCTGCTGGTGCTGCTCATGCTGGCCGGCAGCTCATTGCGGCTGCGCAAGGTCACATTGGCCCCTTCACTAGATTGTTCAATCACTAGCAGAGGAGTGGGCTTGGCTTTTTGATCCCAATGCATATTGGCAATGCGGCCCTGAATAGTGGGCTGCCAGTGGGTCTCTTCGGCATCGGGGCTCATAAAGTTTTCGATACATTCAACCAGCTGACCGATGGTCGAAGAGGTGGCCTGGGTCGGCAGCTTGGCCAACCGAATTTGAATGCGAAACAGCACTCGCTTTCTCGCAGTGGGGTTGTCTTGAGGGGCATACTCGACATCAAATATCTCATCCACCACGCGGGGCTTGCTGGCAACACCAATCAGCCCTTCTTCAGCTTGACGAGGACGCAGAGCGACACTAATTTTTTGCTTAACTTTGACCTTGAGCTGGTTCACAATTGACGTATGGAAATGCTCTTCGTCCATGCGCATGCGCAGGTAGTCGAGGTTAAATTCGCGCGAGTGAATTAGGTCAGGGTTTTGCTCCATCTTGCTGATGGTTTTGAGCGCTAGTTTGACCTTTTTTTGCAGCTCTTGATTTTTGTAGGTTTCAAATTTGAGCTGCTTCATCAGGCGGAGAGTTTGAAGGTGAGAATAAATACCCAACCCTAGCAATAGCACTAGTAACCCTCCAGACGAGAGCATCCAAGGGTTATCAAGCTGGGGCCGACTGGCGGCGGGGGCTTGGGCAAGGGTTGAATGCACCAGAACTGTGGAAGTTTTCATGGCTATGTGCATCAGGCAATTAACGGTTACACCTATAGTTCCCTCAACATAACCTGGTTTAATCTTGGTCTGTGAAGAATCGCCCAGATTTCTAATAAGCTTGAAACAAGCCTACGTGATTTTACAGAGTCTTTTTGGGTTTAGAGAAAAGCAACTATGGCAATAGAAACGAGTAGGGGTTAGCCCTTTTTGAGGCGAGCTTTCCAGGTGCCGCCATAGCGATAATTGGGGTTCTGCTCGCGTTGAGTTTTTTGGCAGTGGGGGCAGGCTAACACCCAGACTGCCCCAGGGGCACATTGAATGCGGTACCGCACTGTTGCTGGGGCCTGGCACAAGTCGCAGAGCTTGGCCTGCAGATGAGATGCCACGCCTCTATTTTTGGTTAGCCGACTTAAACCGGCCTAGGGCAAAGTCTCGCTTGTGCTGATGCTTGGTATTGCGCCCTGTCACCCGCTTCCGCCACAGACGAAAACTAGAGGGCTGCATGTGGCTACGCATGATAGCAATCACCTGTTTTTCTGCTAGCCCAAACTGAGTCTTAATTGCCTCAAAGGGTGTGCGATCTTCCCAGGCCATTTCGATGACGCGGTCAATGGTGTATGGGTTGAGTTCAGGATGGGCCATAGGCGATGAGGCGATATCGAGCAGAGTCAGCTTTGTTACCGTAACGAATCTATGGATGTCAGCGCAACAGAGAAAATGTTTGGCACAGGGACAGCATCCACGATGTCACCATAAACAGCGATCGCTCTTCCCCTTAAAGACGGTTAACTCCAAAGGATGCGGTGAATCGTCCAGATCAGAAGTTCTTAATGTCTTGCCAATCTTGCGGTCATTAAGTCAGGTTTTTGCGTCATTATAGAGAGTCATATGGTTAACCGCTGAGATTGAGTCGCGATCGCGCCCGCCTATGAAACCCGGCAGCAAGTACTATCCTCTGTTTAATCACCTAAAGACCTCTGGCAAGGCCGAAGTTTTGCTGACCTTTACCGACATTGAGGACTTACTTGGGAATCCGCTACCCCACTCAGCCGTTGAGCGCAAAAACTGGTGGAGTAACCGCGATACCCCCGCCGCTCTCCAAGCTGGAGCCTGGGTAGGAGCGGGCTACCACGTCTACGCCATTGATGTGGATAGTAAAACAGTTACCTTTCGCAAGTTTGAGTCCCAGTACAACATTGAGCAAAAAGACGGCAAAATCGTTTGGCAGCAAGATGCTATTCGTGCCCTGCGCAAGCATATGAGCCTTACCCAGATGGAGTTTGCTGAGCAGATGGGTGTACGCCGTCAAACCGTCAGCGAATGGGAAAACGGGGTCTACGACCCTGATCGCAGCACTGCTAAGTTTTTAGAGTTGATAGCTAAACAGGCCAATTTTACCGTACCCCTACCCGAAGATCCCCAAAGTCTTTAATCACTGGCTGCCTGCCGTTTATGACAAGTATTGGGTTGCAGTTAGCAGCTGATTAATTGTTCTGAACTAGGAGTTTCAGTATGGTGCTTGTGCATCCGCTGATCTGAATGTCATAGCCTGATGAGGCCAATGTTTTCTGCATCATGGCTATTGATTCTCTCAACGTGGTCAATAACTACGTCGTTATTCAGCAAAGTTTGAGCCTTGCTGAGGTGACTGATGGTCGGGACTATATCCACCTCCAACGTGGGCGAATCATACATTGCCACTAAATGGTTTGGCGATGGACCGCTATCAGCCAATTTCTGAGCCAGTCTAGAATTATCTTAAAACTAGCAGATGGAAGCAAGTACTAGCTTACCCTCACTTATGAAAAGCTTCATTGAGATAGATTGCAAGTCGAGAATTTGCTTTCCACTGTTGATTGTCTAAAATGTTTTGAGAACCAGGGTAGAAAAATATTTTATTCTTAAAAGCTTGTATCTTATTTATAAGTTCTCTTTCTAAAAACACCTGAGTCTCGGACAGCAAACCATTTTTCTTTAATAAAAATCTTGAATCATGAAGTCGTCAGGAAGATTACAGTACAATTCTTGTGGAGAAGACACTTTTTGTCCCAACCAAGACTCCCTCTAAAAATTTTTCGTTATTCGTTAGATACATCCTCTAAGACTTCTAGGATCTTCTCCTGCCAAAGTTTGATATCCATGACCTAGCCCTCCAGCTATGGCGCTTACCCAATGCATTTCACTGCTATGGCTGAGTTTTCTCTCCATGCTCTAGCAACTGCTCGATCGCAGCCAGCCGATGCTGCCACGATCGCAACCTATAGCTACCGTTCGCTGTATCCACCGACATCCCCTGGTTCACCGAGGCGCGCACCCTAGCCAGTTCGGCTTTCACGGTTTCTAGGTTGCGCCGCGATGGCTCTTGGGCCAGGACGTCAAACTCGCTGCCTAGATTGTTGACCTGGCTAATCCAAGGTTCTAGAGCATTGCGATCCATCCAGAGGCGCTGGTGGGCCAGCAGCCAACTCCACTCGCGCTGGAGGGCGGCATAACGGCTAGCTGCCATGGCGTAGGGAGTGGTGGGGCCAGGCGGGCTGCCGCTCTGGGTTTGGGCCAGCACAGCGTTTAATTCAGTATTTAGATCGGCGGCGGCAAATAGGGCATAGCCGGGGGTGGGTAGGTCGCGGCTAGCCTGCATTTGGTCGAGGGTGGCGGCATTTGACAGGTTCAGCAGCCGAATCGCCGGAATCACCAAGGCTGAGCCAAAGGATTCATTCACCAACCAGGGGGAGACAATGCGCTCAAAGCGGCTGGTGTCGCCCGCGTAGCTCATCAGCACTACCCAGTCGAGGTAATCGGCTCTGGCCCAAGCTCCCCAGTCTTGCTGAATACGCTGCAACCGCTCGTGCTCGGGGTTAGCAAACACCGCCGCCGACATGACCAGCTCAGGGTGCTGCCGCCGCAGGGTGCTGGAGATGGATTGCACAAACGAGGTCACCTGCTGCACGCGAAACTCGTTCCAGCGCTCCCAAAGCACCTGCTGCTGAATCTGCTGGTTGCGTTCTAGGGTATCGTCGGGTCGGGGATTGATAGTGGTGGGGTCAACGCCGGTCATGCTCTGAAAGCGCCAGCGGGCGACTTCGCCATAGCCGTAGGTGCGGTTGGCCCCAGGATCTTGAAAGGGGTAGCGAATGTAGTCGAGGTGCAGGCCATCGACCTCGTAGTTGGTGACGATTTCGGTCATCAGCCGGGTGAGGTAGCTGCGCACCTCGGGGTTGGCGGGGTCTAAGAAAGGCTTGTCTTGCCCACCGGGGATGAGGCTGCCGCTGTTGTCGTAGGCGGCCCAGTTGGGGTGCCGTGAGATGATCGGGCCGGGGTAGTCGGCGGGCTGGTTGAGCAGGCGGTTGTGGCGCTGGTTGCCCGCCGCAAACACCCATACCCAGGCGTGTAGGGTCATGCCCCGCTGGTGGGCCAGATCCACGGCGGCAGCGAGGGGATCCCAGCCTTGGGTAAGGGGGTTTTGCTCGGGGGCCACTTGGCTGGGGTAGATGGTATAGCCCGCATTCACGGTTTCAAAGAAAACGGTGTTGATGCCGGCAGCAGCCAGTTTGTCGAAGATTTCGCTGAGCCCCTGGGGCGATCTGGCCCGCACAATGGTGCCGCGATCGAGCCACATGGCGCGAATCTCCCCCTGGTTAATGGGGCGCTCGGTGGGAAAGTTCTCCCACAAGGCAGTGCGGGTAGCCAGCCAGCGATCGCGCACCTCGCTGTGTTTACCCGCCGCCATCAGTCCATCCCAATCGTTTAAAAGCTGCTGGGCCTCGCCTAGGGTAGGGTGCAGATAGGCCCCGCTTCCCCCAGCCACATTCACTGGGTCAGCGGCAGCGGTGAGCACGGGTGAGCGATCGGGTAGGGTTAGCGCCGTGGGCGCATCCAGCGAGTTCGCCATAATCAGAGCGCTCTCAAAGCGGCCAATCAGATTCTTGAGTTCCTGCTGCATGGCCAGGAACACTACCGGGCTGGGGGGCCGTCCGGTGGGCGACAGCTCAATCACCGCCGGAGCAATCTGTTCGGCGGGGTCTCCCGAGGTGGGGCTGGGCGAGTCTACTGTGGCATTGTCTGAATTAACGGGCTGAAGCACCCTAGGACGCTGGGAGGGGGGCAGCGGCGGCGCCGACGGCACATGAGTGGGACGCCGTCCAGGGCGGGGAGCGGGCGCTGGCTCGGCGGTGGGAACTAGGGGAAAGCTCTCTGCCTCGGAATCGTCGGTGAGTTCGAGGTATAGCTCTAGGTTGTCGGGGAGAGCAGCAGTGCCAGCAGGCTGGTTTTGCCCAGATGGAATCTGGGCCTCGGCCAAGACCGGCAGCATGGGCAGGCCCACCCCGACTAACCCTGCAATGGTCAAAGACCGCGTCCAACGGGTCACCGCGCCTAGTAAAAGGCCCTTGCCTGACTGCTGTGTCACAATGTCAGCTCTCCATCACACGGCGATAATTGTGGCACAGGCTAGCTGATTCGATGCTGCACTAGGGGCGATCGCCCTAAAGCACATGCAGAGCGGATCCAGACGCGACTCTGGAACGATCCTCGTTCCGAGTCGCTTCCTGTTTCTAGGATGCCGTAGGCTTTACGCTTCGCGGATCGCTCAGCCGCAGGCTTCCTGCCACCTCTTAAGTAAGCCCACTACGCTGGCAGGCTAACTGTGAAAGTAGTTCCCACTCCCACCCGGCTGGTGACCTTTATTGAGCCCTGTTGGAGCTGCACAAACTGCTTCACAATGCTCAGGCCCAGCCCCGTACCGGGAATGTTGCTGACGTTTTGGCCCCGGTGAAAGGGCTCAAACAGCTGCCTGCGATCGCCCGCAGAAATGCCAATGCCCTCGTCTTGCACCTTGAGGATAACCTGGCCCCGCTGTTTGGCCAGCTTCAGTTTAATGTGGCGATCGCCTGGGGTATAGCGAATCGCGTTCGACAGCAGATTGCTGAGGATCGATCGCAGCAGCCGCTCATCCAAACAGGCAAACACCTGGCGACTGCGGCAGCCAAACTGAATCGGGCACTGAGGCCGTCGGTAGTCACCCTCGGCCAGCAGCTCCTGACAAAAAGCCACCAGGTCTAATGGTTTGGGGTTGACCTCTAGCACTTTGGCCTCGATCTTGCCGATCACCAGAATGTCGTCGATCATCTGGGTCATGCGTTCAACGTTGGCGTTGATGGTGAGCAGGTAGTCGGTTTTTTCGTCGGGGCGCAGCTGGGTGTCGTAGCGGTTGAGCGATGATACCGTCAGCGCAATGTTGTTGAGCGGGTTGCGAAACTCGTGGCAGACCATGGAGACAAAGCGCGATCGCATGTCGCTCAGCTGCCGCAGCTGCTGGTTGGCATTCTGCAGCTCAGCGGTGCGCTCCTGCACTTTTTGCTCTAGCTCCTCATTAGCCCGCTGCAAGATCTGCTCAGCCCAGCGCCGCTGAGTAATGTCACGAAAGGTCACCACCGTGCCAATTAGCTGCCCCTCCTCATCACGCATGGGGGTGCTGATATATTCGACCGGAAAGCTGCTGCCATCTTTGCGCCAAAACACCTCGTTGGTCACCCGCCGCACGCTGCCATCCTGAAAGGCCGCATAGATTGGGCAGGCCTCCCGTTGGTAGGGGCGACCATCGGCCAGGGAATGGTGCATCACTGCATGCATTGACTGGCCGATCAGCTCGTCGGTTGACCAGCCAATCATGGCAGCAGCGGCAGGATTTACAAAGGTGACGTTGCCCGCCATATCCAGCCCGTAGATGCCCTCGCCCACAGCATTAAGAATTAGCTGGTGCTGGCGGCGCAGGTGCTCTAGCTGCCCCAGGGGTGCGGTGGGCGCAGCAGTCTCTCTAGGGGGTAACCAGTAGGTTTGAGTCATCTGGGTAGCGATCGCAACAAAACATTTTGCCGACTCTAGGGGCAAGTAAACCCAAGCCATCGCGCTGACTAGGGAGAAAGTATCACCCTATACAACAGCACGTTCCCCTAAGGTTTACTACAGAAACATGGCGCAATTAACTACCCTCAATAGTAGCGGCAAGCGTCGTGATACAAATTTAGAATTTTCCGAATAACAGCTCAGCTTCTGAGTTCTGTTTGGGCTGTCTTTATATTGATTAGATCATCAAATTTAATAGTCAATTTAATCTGATTAATCTGAAAAAACTTAGTACTTGAACCGCCATAGCAACGCCACCGACCCCAAAACGAGAATTACTGTGAAGACTATTCTCATCATTGAAGACGAAACCCAAACTCGCCATCTTTTTCTCAAATGCCTAGAGTTTGAGGGGTTCCGTGCCGTAGGGGCTAGCGACGGCACCACTGGGGTGGCGATGGCTCAGCAGCATACCCCCGATCTGGTCGTGTGCGACATCATGATGCCTGATGTGGATGGCTATTCAGTGCTCTCTGCTCTGCGTAAAACAAGGCAGACGGCGCTAATTCCCCTCATCTTTCTCACTGCTAAAGTGACCATGGCCGACCTGCGCCGAGGTATGGAGCTAGGGGCTGACGACTACTTAACCAAACCCTGCACCGTTGAGCAATTTTTGGCCGCCATCAACAGCCGCCTACAGCGTCAGGAACAACTCTCAAAGCTTTACGCCGACGAAGGAAGCCATCCCCAAGAACCATCTCAGGTTTCCTTATCAACCAACATTTTTCCCGTCGAACCCAAGCTAGCCAACGTCTTTTGCTTTATTGAAGCCCACTACCAAAAACCAATTAGCCTCAACGATGTGGCCCAGAATGTAGGCTATTCCCCAGCCTATTTAACCAATTTGGTGCAGTCACACACTGGGCGCACGGTCAAGCAGTGGATTATTGAGCGCCGCTTAGCCGAAGCCAAAACTTTGCTGGCCACCACTGCCAATAGCATCCGCCAAATTGCCGAAGCTTCAGGCTATAGTGATGCGGGCTATTTCACCCGTCAATTTCGTCAGTTCCACGGTGTTTCTCCCCAAGCATGGAGACAAGTTTCTGTATCAGAAACGACAGATTAGTGCTTGGTCTTAGGCTTCAAATTATTTTCAAAAGAAAGTCCTACTACATCCAAAATTTGCTCCGGTGCGCTTTTGATTTAGGCTTGGTAACCTGTCTAATAACTTACTCAACCCGCAGGCGAGAGCAGGGCAATCAGGGCAGCTAAATGCTCGTTTTTCAGGTGGCTCAACCGGGTTTTCAAGTTCATCGGGGAAAGATTTTTGTCGCGTTCAACTATCTGTTTATGGTCATTTCAGCAGTAGCAAAGTCGCTCAACGACTGGGGCAGTTTGAGTTGCGCATCACCCTCCCTGATGCTGCCCGGTCGTCCCTGCCGGGATTGCGGCACGGTGCATTTTACGGACGATCACTCGCGGTTTATGGAAACCATGCCCCAAGACCCGGTCGATATGGTCGACGACCTAGTGAAGATGGGGATTTATAAGCAAAACCAGCTGCGCGCCGCCGACACCGTCAACGCCTACGAGCTGCGCAAGACGTTGTTTCTCAAGCGAGTGGGCCGCAACAACCCCCAACGCGAAAAGCTGATTTTGGCGCTGTGTGAGCAGGCCGGCGGATTAGAAAATGCCTTTGCGGCAGCCTTTGGCCCTCAGGCCGGGCTGTTCTTTGCTGACTTAGTACGCAACAGTGGGGCGACCCGTCGCGAGTTCCTGCGCAACATGGCTGTAGGTGCGGCGCTGGTCACCCTAGCCAGCTGTGCTGGTGGTAGCGACGAGCCTGCTGCAGAAGAGTCGACCGTAGCCCCCGTTGACACGAGCAATCTGGAGAAAACCGACATTCAGGTGGGCTTTATCCCGATCACCTGCGCAACACCAATCATTATGTCGGAGCCACTAGGCTTCTACGAAAAGTACGGCTTTAACGCTACGGTGGTGAAAATGCCGAGTTGGGGTGCGGTGCGGGATTCGGCGATCGCAGGCGAACTCGACGCCTACCACATGCTGGCGCCCATGCCCATCGCTATGACCCTGGGTCTGGGCTCTGCTGCCTTTGGCGTCAAGCTAGCCAGCATTGAAAACGTCAACGGCCAGGCCATTACCGTGGCCGAGCGCCATAAGGGCAACGTAGATGGCCCTGCCGACTTTAAGGGCTTTGTGATCGGCGTGCCTTTCCCCTACTCCATGCACAACCTGCTGATTCGCTATTACCTGGCTTCGGGTGGCCTCGACCCTGACGTAGATGTGCAGATTCGTCCCGTGCCCCCGCCGGACAGCATTGCTCAGCTCATTGCTGGGGACATCGACGCGATGCTGATGCCCGACCCGTTTAACCAGCGGGCTGTGTACGAAGGCGCTGGCTATATTCACATGCTCAGCAAAGAGCTGTGGGACGGTCACCCCTGCTGTGCCTTTGCTGCTAGTGACGAATGGATTACCGCCAACCCCAACGCCTTCCGATCGCTGAATAAGGCGATCATCGAGGCAGCGGGCTACGCTCAAGACCCTGCCAACCGCTCTGAAATTGCCGCCGCGATTTCCGATCGCGCCTTTCTAAACCAGCCTCCAGAGGTGGTTGAAGCGGTGCTGACCGGCAACTTTGACGATGGCCAGGGCAACACCCTTTCAGAGCCCAATCGCATCGGCTTCGAGCCCTACCCTTGGCAGAGTTTCGCCAAGTGGATTTCGTCCCAGCTGGTGCGCTGGGAGCTGCTGGGGGAGGGCAACACCGCTGCAACCGTCAGCAACAGCGACATCGACCAAGTGGGTCAAGAGGTCTTTTTAACTGACCTGGCCCGAGAGCTGGCCCTTGAGCTGGGTCAAGAGCCCCCCTTCGAGACCGATCGCACCGAAACCCTAGCCTTCGACACCTTTGACCCAACCGCGTCGGCAGACTATGTCGAAAGCCAAATTGACCAGTTTGGTAAGTAAGTTTTTCTTGGCCAAAACATTGGTTCCACCTTTGACATAGCGACGGTTGGGGTGAGTGGAATCGCTATCGGCGCAGTTTTTAGGAGGTATTGAATCATGACGGCGAGTCACAGCACGCCTGGATTGATCGGAGCGGAGCGGCAAACACCGCTCTGGCACAACGAAAATGTAAGAGCGTTCGCGCTGTTTATGCTCTCTCTCGGCATCTTTCTGCTGTTTTGGGAAATTGGGGCGAAATCGGGCTGGTTTGTGAAGGGGGTACCCACTGCCACCGAGACCATCAAAGAGTTTTGGTGGTGGGTGACAAACCCGTTTTACCGCAACGGCCCCAACGATCTGGGTATCGGCTGGAATTTACTAATTAGTCTGCGGCGGGTGGCGATCGGCTATATTGCGGCCTCGCTGGTGGCGGTGCCCCTGGGCATTTTGATCGGCATTTCGCCCGTGGCGTTTAAGGCGTTTAACCCCTACGTGCAGCTGCTCAAGCCGATTTCGCCTCTGGCTTGGCTGCCGCTGGGCTTGTATTTGCTGCGCGATTCTGAGAAAACCGGCATTTTCATCATCTTTATCTCCAGCATCTGGCCGACGCTGATCAACACCACCTTTGGTGTAGCCAACGTCAACCAGGATTACCTAGACGTATCTAAAACCCTGGGTGCCTCACGCCTGCGCACCATCTGGAAGGTAATAATTCCGGCGGCGCTGCCCAGTATTGTGTCGGGTCTGCGGATCAGCATGGGCATTGCCTGGTTAGTGATTGTGGCGGCAGAAATGCTGCTCGGCACGGGCCTCGGCTATTTCATCTGGAACGAGTGGAACAACCTGTCAATTCCAAATATTTTGGTGGCCATTTTCATCATTGGTTTGACAGGGCTGCTGCTGGATAGCCTGTTTGCCGCCCTCGAAAAATTTGTTGCCTTTGGTCGAAACTCATGAGTACTGTTCCCGTTAATACGGTTGACCCGGTTGATATGCGATCGCAGACAGCTCAGCTGTCGATTCGCCAGGTGGCGAAGGTTTTCCCCGGCAAAAAAGATCTGTTTAGCAAGCTCACCGGCAAAACCCGCCGCGATTTCGTCGCCATCCAAGATATCAACCTTGACATTGAGCCGAATACCTTCGTGTCGATCATCGGCCCATCGGGCTGCGGCAAATCGACTCTGCTGAATATGATTGCTGGCCTCAGCCCGATCACTAGCGGCGAGATTTTGCTCAACGGTGCCCCGATCGCTGGGCCAGGGCCAGACCGGGGCATGGTCTTTCAAAACTACGCCCTGATGCCTTGGATGACGGTGGAGGAAAACCTGCGGTTTGCGGTAGAAACCGTGGACCCAAAAATTTCGGCGAAAAAGCGCGATCGCATCATCAAAGAGCACATTCAGCTGGTGGGCCTCAGCGGGGCCGAGCGCAAGCACCCCCACGAGCTCTCGGGCGGCATGCGCCAGCGGGTCGGCATTGCCCGCGCCCTAGCCATCAACCCCCAAATGCTGCTGATGGATGAGCCCTTTGGTGCCCTCGATGCCCTCACCCGCGCCTTCTTGCAGGAGGAGGTCGAGCGCATCTGGGAACAGCAGCGCAAGACCGTGATCATGATTACCCACAGCATTGAAGAGGCGCTGCTGCTGAGCGATCGCATCGTCATGATGACCCGTGGCCCTGCCGCCCGCATCGACGAGATTTTAGAGGTGCCCTTTCCTCGGCCCCGCGATCGTGAAACCATACAGCAGCATCCTGCCTACAAGGGTCTCAAAGCAGAGATGGAGAGCCATCTGTTTCGAGAAACTCGCGCGGTGGAGGCGGAGCGGGTGGGGAAGTAGAGGAGTGATGGGGTGGATGGGTAGGGGGTGGATAGGTGGACCTCAAATAACCGTAGGGTGGGTGGTCACTCAACCTCTGCTCCCTCACACTATCCTTGCTTCGCCGTAACCTAACCGCCCACTGTGGCTACATGCCAGAAAATCCTGCCACATCCTCTGACCCTCTCCCCCAGCCCCTCTCCCCTAGGGAGAGGGGAGCCGGAATTGACCACAGACGTACTTAGGAGGACTTTAACTATGACCGTTTCCGCTATTACCGAAAAACTACTGGCTGCTAAAAAAGCCGCTGGCCTTAGCTTTGCTGACCTCGAAGCTAAAACTGGCTGCGACGAAGTGTGGCTCGCCTCCATTTTCTATCGCCAAGCCAGCGCCTCTGAGGAAGAGGCCACCAAAATCATTGAAGCGCTCGGTGCCGACGCTTCCCTGGTCGAGGCTCTGACCGACTTCCCCGTCAAAGGTGGACTCGATCCCGTCATCCCCACCGACCCGCTGATCTACCGCTTCTACGAGATTATGCAGGTCTACGGCATGCCCATGAAAGCCGTTATCCACGAAAAGTTTGGCGACGGCATTATGAGCGCCATCGACTTCACGCTTGATATAGAAAAGGTTGAGGATCCGAAGGGCGATCGCGTCAAAGTGATCATGAACGGCAAATTCCTGCCCTACAAAAAGTGGTAGACCCCGGTTACGCGTCCTGACTCACAATCTCTGGGCTGTTGGCGATCGCTAACAGCCTTTCCTATGCCCTTCCCTCACCCCCATCTTCCCCATCTCCTCTACTCATCCACCCCTATGCCCACTCCCATCGCCCCCCCCTTTACGCTAGAGACTGCGATCGCCAAAGCTCGCATGGCCGAAGATGCCTGGAACAGCCGCGATCCCGATCGCGTTGCCCTCGCCTACACCGAAGACAGCCACTGGCGTAACCGGGCCGAAATCTTTCAGGGCCGCGACGCCATCCGCGCTTTTTTGCGCCGCAAGTGGGATAAGGAACTCGACTACCGCCTGATCAAAGAGGTGTGGGCCTACGGCGACAACCGCATTTCGGTACGATTTCAATACGAATGGCACGACGACGCTGGCCAGTGGTACCGCGCCTACGGCAACGAAAACTGGGAGTTCGACGAAAACGGCCTCATGCGCCGCCGCGAAGCCAGCATCAATGACAGACCCATCACCGCTGAAGAACGCCGCTTCTTTTGGGATACTTCCGGCCCTCGCCCACAGGAGCATCCTGGGTTGATTGACTCACCGGTTTAGCCAACCGTTGAATCACAGTCTCAAGCAACCGGAGTGCTACCCCAACTACAATTGTTGTCCGTGCTTAGCCCCAAGCGACTCTGTTTCTACCAGATTTTAGCCATGCGGAGGACAAAATTCGGCAGTTCGGGATCGCCACTAACCAGGTCAGGGTTCACCAGAATTTCGGGTGGTTGATGAGGCCGATAGACATGCACCTGACGGGCCTTGCGATCGATCAGCCATCCTAAAGCAGCACCGTTGGCAATATACTCCTTCATCTTTTCCTTCAGCCCACTGAGTGAATCACTCGACGATCGCAGTTCTATAACAAAGTCTGGGCAGAGGGGCGCAAAGGAGGCTTGTTCAGCCTCTGTCAGCATTGTCCAACGTTCTAAACGGACCCAAGCGGCATCGGGCGATCGCGTTGACCCATCGGGCAAAGTAAACCCGGCGCTAGAGTCAAAGGCTTCGCCGGTACCATCGGCATCGGCCCAGTTGGCCAACTGCTGGGCGATCTTGAGGTTGCGGTTGCCGGTATCAGAAAACGCAGGGGGCATAACAATCACCTCGCCGCTGGCCGATCGCTCGATACGTAAATCCCGATTGGCCTGGCAAAAGTCATAGAATTCAGCGGCAGTCATCTCAGCGCTGGCCGGAAAGTTAACCCTTAGCGGCAGATTTTCTGTTTGGATCAACAGCGTTGTCATAGGCGATCCATGCTCTCTGCAGTGACCTGATCATAGCCCACTGCCTGGATGGCCTAACGAGCTGACGTTCTCGCCTAGGTCACAATCGGGTGTTGGGTTAGTTGAAGGGCTGAGAAGCTAGCTAAGCAAATGTCTTTCCCTAGGTAGACCTCAGCTGTGCGCGCCTTTGAGATGCTGTAGAGCACAGACAATGGCCTGAGGAGCGATCTATGGTTGGAATGAATTTGTTCAGAACCCTCGCGCTATTAGCGTTGCTCAGCGGGCTGATTGTGCTGGCGGGCTACCTGCTGGTTGGCAATGAGACGGGCTTGCTCTACGGGCTAGGCTTTGCGGCAGTGAGCAGCTTCGGCTCGTGGTACTACTCTGATCAAGCGGCGCTGGCAGCATTTAAGGCCCAGCCCACGCCCCGCGAGGAGGCTACAGAGCTGTATGAGCGGCTAGAAAAACTGAGCGATCGCGCCAACATTCCCACCCCTACCCTCTACTTGGTGCCCTCGGAGTCGCCCAATGCCTTTGCCACCGGGCGCGACCCCAATCACGCCGCGATCGCCCTTACCAAGGGCATTATTGAGCTGCTGCCCGACGAGGAACTCGATGCCGTTATCGCCCACGAACTGACCCACGTGCGCAACCGCGATACCCTCACCCAGGCGGTGGCAGGTACCCTGGCCGGGTCGCTGACCTTTTTAGGCCGCATTCTAACTTTTGGGGCACTGTATTTTCCGATGGCCCGAGCCGGGGGACGACGCGGCAACAACCCCCTTGCCATTTTGTTTCTGCTGGTGATTGCTCCCTTTGCCGCTGGGCTACTGCGCATGGCCCTTTCGAGAACCCGAGAATATGCCGCTGATGCCGGAGCCGCTGAGATTACCGGCAACCCTCTAGCGCTGGTACGGGCGTTAGAAAGACTGGAGGAAACGGGGCAAAAAGTGCCCATCCACGGCAATCCGGCCTTTGCGCCGCTGTTTATTGTCAACCCTCTTTCTAAGGAAGGGATGATGACGCTGTTTATGACCCACCCTTCCACCGACGATCGCATTCAGCGCTTGAAGGCTATGGCCGAGCAGGCGATCGTGGGTAAGGCCGATGAGAAAGCCCTTAGCCCTAGCGCCTAGGTGGCATGAGTGGCTGTAGCAAGATTTAAGCGGAACTTAGGTCAGTAAGGCGAACCATCTTTATGGTTAAACTGCCATTGGCCATCTGGGGTGAGAACCGCTTCAATGTCGTCGTCGGGATATGAAACCCGATCATTGGGGCTGCGATCGCCCATTTCCAGATAAACAACATTCTCGCTGGTTTTATTCACTAAGCAGTGGGCATCGCCGTCGCCTGCCTTAAAACCGGCACACACGCCAGGTTGCAGCAGTGTTTCGCCAGCGTTAGTCACTAGAGTGGGTTGACCTGAAATGACGTAAACAAACTCATCTTGAGTGGTGTGAGCATGACGCAGCGCCGAAACCCCACCGGGCGCTAGCGTCACGTAGTTAACACCAAAGTTCGACAGTCCAAAAATACTTCCTAATGGTCTCTTTTCACGACCCGCCATTTTAGCGGCAAAGGGCTCTGGGTAGAGTGATGGTCGCGTTCGCAGCGGAGCTTCAGCAGCGGCGATGGCGATCGGTTTTTCAGGCTCGCTCATGCAAACTTCCTCCATCAGGGCGGTGTTCTAGCGATCGCTGCAAAGGTTCTTTGAGCGGTTGTATATCAGCTAGCTGTTCTAGCCAGTATTAGCTCAATTATGTGCCGAGTGGGCGGGTTGAGGATAGGTGGCGCGATCGCACTAATCCTCATCGCTCCAGCAGCGGCAATCTCACAGTAAACGTTGCTCCCTGACCTTCTCCAGGGCTTTCTGCTTGCACAGTGCCACCGTGCAGCTCCACCAGATTGCGAACGATCGCCAGCCCCAACCCCAGACCGCCAAATTTGCGGGTGGTTGTACCGTCCTCCTGGCGAAAATATTCAAATACATGGGCGATAAAGTCAGGATGAATGCCTTTGCCGCTATCGCTAACCTGAACTTGGGCCTGGGAGCCAGTTCTCGCTAGTCGAACGATTACCTCCCCGCCCTCATCCGTGAACTTGATAGCATTGCTGAGCAGATTCCAAATCACCTGCTGAAGACGGGTAGGGTCGCCTAAAACTTGCCCCACCGTCAGATCTAAATCAGTTTGAATCTTAATCGACTTGGCTTCTGCAGTTAACCGCACCGTTCCGATAGCGGCTTCAACAATCGCCCCTAAATTCACCGCCATCATATTGAAGTTCAGCTTCCCCTGCATTATGCGGGTAACGTCTAGCAGATCTTCAATCAGTTGGGTTTGCAGTTTAGCATTGCGCTCGATCGCTTCTAAAGCAAACGCCGTTTTTTGAGGGTCTAGCCTGCCAGTGCGCAGTAGACTAGACCAGCCCACAATGGGGTTTAGGGGCGTGCGCAACTCATGGGATAGCACCGCCAAAAATTCATCTTTAATGCGGTTGGCCGCCTCCGCTTCTTCTCTAGCAGATTCTGCACGCATGAGGTGTTCGGTGCGCTCTCGCTCCCGCTGCGACAGCAAATCGGCCGCAAATTCCAACGATTGCCCCAGCAAAACAATTTCCCGAATGGAAAGTGTGCTGACCTGGGGAGGCTCACCGTTAGCCAAAGCTTCGGCAGCTAGGGCAGCTTTGGTAATACTGCGAGAAATCTGGCGC
Source organism: Leptolyngbya subtilissima AS-A7 (assembly GCF_039962255.1). Taxonomy (NCBI): domain Bacteria; kingdom Bacillati; phylum Cyanobacteriota; class Cyanophyceae; order Leptolyngbyales; family Leptolyngbyaceae; genus Leptolyngbya; species Leptolyngbya subtilissima. The sequence goes on from NZ_JAMPKY010000002.1 coordinate 524,580, forward strand.
GACAGCAAAAAAGCACCCACGCCGCTCACCAAAAGCAGCGCTAAACCCGGCCCAATCACCAACCACATCGCCCGCTGCACAGGCCTTTGAATCACATCGACCGGCACCGTGACCGCCGCCGTCCATGGGGTATTGTGAACCCGACTAAAAGCGACATATACCTGCTTCCCATCTAGGCTGGTATCTCGATAGACGCCTTCGTTAGTGGCCCCAATTCGCTGCAAGAAGGAGGGTGTGCCAGACTTTCCGACGAAGCGCTTAGGATTGCGGGTGCGAGCGACAACAACACCTTGACCATCGACAATGACGCGCGTCCATTCTCCGTCGACCGGAAGGCGAGCAACAACAACTTTAGACAGGGTCTCAGGCGTAATGAGCGCCGTCAGAACGTACTGTAAGTTGCTTTCATGGATAACGGGTACGAGCACCGGAAAGGTAAAGTCGAACCCCAACTGCCCTTCACCCAGGTTACCTACCGTAGGCTGACGGGTTTTGATCAGTTGCTCTAGACTGTCCGGCTCAGGGGTATAGGTTAGCGGCATGCTCAAGGAATGCCTACTGTTGAGCTGCTCTTGCCCATCGGGCTTCAGCAGTATTGTCGTCAGCCAGGTAGGTTGCGTCGCCGTTAGCCGCTGCGCCTCACTGTGAAAGCTGTCGAGGTCGCCTTGATAGAGCTGCTCAGAGGCCGCCAAGGCCTGTAGAGTGCGAGTTGTGCTTGAAAATTCACTTTCTACGGTCGAGGCTAGATTGCGAGCTTCTCGAAGCATCAGCCGCTCCGATGCAGCCTGCTCCTGGCTTGATAGCCTAAACACAACTGCAGCAGCAAACAGCACCACCGGCAGCAATGTTCCCGCAACCAATAGGACGAGATACCACTTTAGCGAAAGCGCCTGACCACCAGACGATATCGGCGCGGGTTGGGGAGCTGCTAAGGCGATGCGGTTAGCAAGCGAGTCCAAGATAATACCAATTCGTCTAGGCGTTTTGTCTACCATTTACTTGTATGGCATGCGCTGCGGAGTCTGTCGGAGGAGACGACAATTGCCTTGATCTCCAACGCTTCACCCCTTTCTCAAAGTTGCCAGTCAAATCATTATGCTACCCGGCATGCCGCAAGACCATCTACCCCTAACCGCTCATATAGCTACCCATTAGTCTTAGAACAGTCCCTAGTAGGGCAAGACAGAGCTTAGGGCCATCAAGGACAGCGATCGCCCCTCAAACATTCTTCAGCATAGCCAGTTCGAAATATTACAGATGCTTAAGTACTAACCCTAGCCGGCAATTTCTCTGAGCGATTCAACTGAGAAGCAAAGCAGCTAATGATCTCTTAAATTGCCACTAGCTATCAGCGAGTTTCACTTGAGCGCGCTGTAATATGCGATCGCAAATTTCACAACCATCTACTTTATTGATATTTTACTTAAGCTTAATCTATAGAAGAAACCTGCTCAAAGCGATCGAATTTACACCTAAACTGCCCATTGCATCGCTCTACCATGCCTAACAGCACAAGATTGCAGACAGCAACTTACCGATAATCATCTTCTACCAAATGGGTGATGAATCTCCCTGAGGCTACCTGATATAACTGTTTCGATATTATTTTAAACAACCGCTTTTAGAATGCCTGCTTCCCAATCCTCAGAACAAACGGTGTCGAACTCAGTTTCTGAATGTCTTAGGCAGAATTCTAAAAAAATTCTGGAGATTTGGGAGAGACGAACTCGTGACGAGTTGAGCGCATCAATTCATCAAGACTCGCTAGCCCTACAAAACTCTTTGCCCGTTTACTTAAATCATCTGGCTGATGCAATCTCAGATCAAACTGATAAAACCTCGGCTCAAATTGAGACAATTAAGCTAAAAAGCACCCACGTTGGCAAGCAGCATGGCCATGAGCGCGCTGGCTACGCTGACTACACCGTCAGCCAGCTCATTCTGGAATACCACATTCTTCGCCAGGTTATATTTCAGGTCTTAGAGGAGGAAACTCCCTTAGAGGTAAGAGAGCGCGACATTATTATCGACTCCATTGAGCAAGCCGTTAACGACGCCGCAACACAGTTCTCCCACACGCTTAGAGATATCCAAGAAATGTTTATGGTGACATTAACCCACGACCTTAGAGGTCCGGTTAATATCGTCAAGATGGGAACGCAGCTAATTTTGCGTCGGTTTGAGCGAGGCGATGCTCACCTTGACATCACGGTGAGAATGATTAGCGCCATCGATCGCATGGATGCAATGATTCAAAACCTGCTCGATGCCAGTCGATTACGGGCAGGCCAAAGCATAAAGTTAGAGTTTGAGGAATGCAACCTCGCTCAGTTGCTCAAAGACGTCATTGAAGATTTGAACTTCACCTACGGAGACCGTTTTGTCGTAGTCTCAGACCCAAACATTACCAGCAACTGCAGCCGCAAACAAATTCGGCGAGTCATTGAAAATTTGGCTAGTAATGCCGTGAAGTATGGTGATCCAGAGACGCCGATTACGGTCAAGCTTTACGAATGTGACAGCCACATTCACCTTTCGGTTCACAACCAAGGCCCTCCCATTCCTTCAGATACTCAGTCCATTCTGTTTCAGCAATTTCGTCGGACTCCCGCTGCGGAAGACAAGACTGGCTGGGGACTAGGGCTATTTTTAGCAAAAAATATTGTCGAAGCCCACGAAGGAATGATCGAAATCGAAAGCGCAGAAGGCAAAGGAACCACCTTCATTGTTAAGCTACCTGCCTAAGTTTGGCTACGTGAAGCAGGACAATTGATATCACTTTGCAGTTGTTAGTCAACCTAATCTGTTGGTATTCAAAACAACTTGCGGGGCCCAAAGCAATCTTTGGGCCCCGCAAGTGTGTTGTGTAGCGATCGCGGCTAGAGCCTACCTGATAGTAGTCCCATTGTCAGAAACACTATGCTCACGGCGATGCCATGCGTCTTGGCTAGCGTGCCTTGCTTTATCCCAGCCTATGCGATGGGTGCCATGCTGCTCATAACGCTGTCTCAATTGAGGTTCAGCGTCTTGGTAAGACATCCCCTGTTTTGAGTAAGTTGAGTGGCCTTCATAGCCGACACGGTAGGCAGGGCTATAGTCTTCATAACTATGATCGGCCTCCACGTAGGGGCGAGTGGCATAGTTATGGCGCCAGTACTCGTCTTCAACGGTGGGGTCTAGCGTCTCAGCCACTCCCTTACCCAACAGACCACCGGCAACTGAGCCGACCACAGCACCTACGGCACCCCCGATTGGGCCACCGACAATAACCCCCACAGCAGTGCCCACTGCACCCGCACTGGCGGCACCAACCCCTGTACCCACGGGGCGAGCACCATGCTCCCCAGTAATGGGGTCTGGATTGCTGTCAGAATCTGGCTTATGCTCAGTCGTTAGCTTAGGGTCGCGATCGTGGTTAGGATTTGGTGTTGGATTATTTCTTTCATTAATGTTCATATTTACATCTTCCTTACTAAAAGCTATTTCTCAGTAGAAGCTAACAGCTAGCAATTAGCCCTATCAAACCATGCTTAAAGCGTAGTTTTTCCACACTTAAACGAAATCGGCTCTTAGGTGGAGATTTATTTATCTATAGGAGAAAGATTAGATCAAGTTAAAATCTATGCCCAATGCTGACCGGCTACGATCCCCACAGAGTAAGGGGTCTTGACACTATCGGTAGAATGCTATGGCGCGAGCTTTGTGAATGAGTCTGCTCTACCTGTTGAGGATATAAGGCTACATGAGTCCAACGGAAATTGTTATTCACGTTTTAGTCGCCATCTTGGTCGTTATTGGTCTTTCCCGACTGGTAGGGTACGGGTTTAATCAAATTAAGCAACCCCTAGTCATTGGCGAAATTGTCGCGGGGATCATGTTAGGCCCCTCGCTCTTGGGTTGGTTAGCGCCTACGTGGCAGGCAACGCTGTTTCCAGCGGAAATCATGCCTTCGCTAAATGTGCTGTCGCAGGTGGGGCTGATCTTCTTTATGTTCTTGATTGGGCTTGAGCTCAACCCCAAGTATCTAAAAGGAAATCTCGATGTTGCTATCTTGATCTCCCACGTCAGTATTTTGGCGCCGTTCTCCATGGGGAGTATTTTGGCGCTTTTGCTTTACCCACTGGTCTCTAATGGGGCCGTTTCGTTTACAGCGTTTGCCCTATTTTTAGGCGCTGCGATGGCCATTACGGCATTTCCGGTGCTAGCTCGCATCATCACCGAAAATAATCTGCAAAAAAGCCGTTTGGGCACCCTGGCATTAACCTGTGCCGCAGTGGATGATGTGACTGCTTGGTGTGTCTTAGCTTTGGCAATCACGGTAACTCGCACCAACAGTATGGTAGGCGCTTTACCAACCATCATTTTCTCATTAATTTATATCGGGTTGATGGTAACAGTAGGTCAGCGTTTTTTCCGCAACCTGGGTAAATTCTACGAGCGCACCGGTAAATTATCGCAGTTGCTCGTTGCCGGTATTTATATGGCGGTGATAGCATCGGCCTTAATCACAGAAACTATCGGCATTCACTTTATTTTTGGCGCGTTTTTGCTCGGGGCCGTGATGCCCAAAAATGTTGGTCTCACCCGAGAATTAGCCGAAAAAACTGAAGACTTTGTCTTGATTTTTCTGTTGCCGGTATTTTTTGCCTACAGCGGGTTAAAAACTCAGGTGGGCTTGCTCAATAGCCCTGGCAAGTGGCTATTGTGTTTGGCCGTGATCGGCGTGGCTATTGTAGGTAAATACGTTGGCACCTATATGGCAGCCCGATTTTCTGGGATTGATCACCGAGAATCGTCTGCCCTGGGCTGGTTAATGAATACCCGAGGGTTGACCGAGCTAATTGTGCTCAACATTGGGCTAGAGCTAGGGGTTGTCACCCCTTTACTCTTCACGATGCTGGTCATCATGGCTCTGGTGACAACTTTTATGACCTCTCCCTTGCTAGAGCTGATATACCCTAAGCGGCTAATGCGCCTAGATGCTCTAGAGACCGAGGTAGGGGCTGACGAAGACGGTGAGCAGGAGACTGCGCCTTACCGTGTTTTAGTACCCGTTGCCAACCCTAAAAGCCAGAAGGGGTTGCTCAGATTGGCTGTGCAGCTTGCTGGGAACCAACCATCTGCGAGGGTTGATCTTTTAAACCTAGTTGAGATGCAGGAAGATTTTGCTTTCTCAACTACTCCTACCGAAATCGATCGCCTAATTGAGCAACGACAGCAATCGCTCAACCAGTTAATTGAATCTTTAGGTGTTGCTGCATCAAAGCAAACCATTTTCCCAATTGTTCGAGTTACTAACGATGTAGCGCGCGAAACCTCAGACATCGCTCAGTTAGAGCACACCAATTTAATTGTGATGGGTTGGCACCGCCCCGTATTTGACCAAAACCGGTTGGGTGGTCGGGTGGGGCAAGTGTTAGGTGCAGTGCCTAAAGATGTGGCTGTCTTTGTCGGGCGAAATCTGACGTCTATCGACACCGTTTTGGTCCCTTACATGGCTAGTCCGCACAATGACTTAGCCTTAGAGCTGGGGCTACGGTTGGTGGCTAATATACCGACATGCCGCCTAAAAATCTTGCAGCTTATGATTGACGACTATAACGAACATACATTGAGCAATGAGTTTAGTACGGTGATAGCTCGGATGAACGAGGTGATGGGCGATCGCATCGAAACACTTGTGCAATCTACTCGTGAACCAATCCCAGCCATTGTGGAAGCCTCTCGCAGCGCTGATCTAACCATCGCTGGAGCCAGCCGTGAGTGGGGAGTAGAGCGTCAAACCCTAGGGCGCTACGCCGATGCTCTGTCTAACCACTGCCACTCGTCACTGCTCATCACCCGCAAATATCGTCAGGTGGCCTCTCCCCATTTGGCCTCTGTTTTGAGTGGTTCGGCAAACGCGAGTCCTAGCTAGTTGACCGCTTAAATCCGCTCGGTTTCTCTTTTTCTCAACCATATTTATTCCGTCGAGGATTGCGCTTTGAGCCACTTTGATCGAAAGTCTTTAATTTTTTATGGGGTTGCCATTAGCTCTGTCGTGACCCTCTTTAGCGTAGTCAGCCGGTATGGCACAACCCACCTAAAAGCCCCGACCGCGATCGGAGGTAACTATCAATTGCAAATCGAGCCCAACGAACAGTGTTCTGAGCCCCCCGCCTTAGAGCTGCGTCTTCAGCAGTCGGGCGTTTTCGTCAACGGAGCCCTAGCGGCAGCTAGCTCCGAGGCGAAGCCGGCCGAAGTAGGAGGCGAGCCCTTTAATCTAGACGGGAGATGGCGCTCTCCCAATCTTGATTTGGTCGGTCGCTCACCGGCTATGACGGTCTGTGGACAGCCGGTCGAGAGGGTTGCGATCGCCGGCACCCACGAGGGAGACAGCTTTAGCGGACAGCTCACCTTCGCGGGCTTACCTGCTCCGCTGACGTTCGAGAGCGAGTTTATACCCACTCAAACCTCTGCTACCGAAGCGTCCCACTAGATCAAACCCCTGTCTGTGTCCAGAACTCCTGTTTGGGGCCCTCAGTGCTTGTGGCTTCAAGAAATAGCTCAGCCGCAGAACTTAATAGATTCATCTACGGTTAGGTTCATCAGACTGTATGTAGACGCTAAAACTCCTATGGGCTGGACAACTGAGGCGACGAACAACCAGGCCTTTCATGTTTGATGAGGCCAGATTTAACTCCAAGTTTCTACCCTATGTTTGTAGTTCTAGACACGATTCTTTCAAACAAGTTAAAGTGGTACTGACTATGAATTACTTCCTCTACCATGGATGAGTCAGCTGCCCTGAAAAAGCCCATCACCTGTCTGGATGATGCCATTGAGCGCTGCCAGGCCCTTGGCATGCGGCTAAGTCGTCAGCGACGCTACATCTTAGAGCTGCTGTGGCAGCACCAGGGCCACCTCTCCGCCCGCGAAATCTACGATCGCCTCAATCAGCAGGGCCGCGAGATTGGCCACACCTCCGTCTACCAGAACCTCGACGCCCTCTCCGAGCAGGGCATTATTGAGTGTGTTGAGCGCGCCGATGGTCGGCTCTATGGCCACCTGAGCGACTCTCACAGCCACGTCAATTGTCTCGACACCAACGAAATCATCGACATTGACGTCACCCTACCGGCCGACCTGATTCAGCAGATTGAAGCCCGCACTGGAGTCACGATCACCGACTACCGTATCGACTTCTTTGGCACCACTGCCACCGCTAAGTAGCTTCGGTCGTTCTAGGGCAAGCCTCGCAGGTTGGCAGGTTGCCAGGTGTGAAAGTCGGAAAGTTCAACCTGCTAGCCTTTTAACCTGACAACTCAATTAAGTAGAACGAACAGGGCGCTGTTGACGTTGCACCGGTTTGGCCGGGGCTAAAATTTGCACCATAGAATCGACTAGCCAGGGCACCAACCGCTGTGCCCAGACCACAGCGTGGCTTTGCCAACCCACCAAAATCTCAGACTGGCCTTGCTTTAGCCCCCGCACCAGCGCCTCAGCCACTTGCTCTGGGGTCGAGGGCTGCACTCCGCGAAATCGCTCAAACCCTTTCACCATGTCAGTGTCGGTCAGCGAGGGCAGCAGGGCAACCACACGGACCCGGTGGGGAGCCAGTTCACCTCGCAGCGCCTGGGTAAAGCCTACGATCGCAAACTTGGTCGCTGAATAGGTAGCCATAGTTGGAGCCGCCACCTTACCCATCAGGCTCGACACGTTGACAATGCAGCCCTCCCGGCGAGTCGCCATCCGGCGAGCGATCAGGCGGGTAACCGTGTACAGCCCAATTAAATTGGTCGAAATCTCAGACTGTACCTGGGGCAGTTTGGCCTGCAAAAAGGGAGCTTGGTGGGCCACCCCAGCACAGTTCACCAACAGATGTACTGGGCCGTGGTGCTGCCAGGCGCGGGCAATCACCACATTAGCCGCAATCGGATCGGTCAAATCTACGGGCAGAATAACGGCCTCTGCCCCCAGCTGCCGCACCTCGGCGGCGACTTCCTCTAAGCGTTGGGCGCTGCGGGCAACGAGCAAAATGCGCTGCATGCCTTGGCGCGCTAGAGAGTGGGCGATGGCACGGCCAATGCCACGAGAAGCGCCAGTAATCAAGGCGGTTTTACCGTGAAAAAGCATATAAACCTCCTGCTGAGTCTGAAGCATTTCAGCCAGCGTAATTAGAGTTAGGGTGCTGAGCAGAATCAGCCGTTTAGCGAAGAGCTGAATTCTGTAGCACTACAGCCGTAAGTGAAGTCAGGTCAAAAAGTGTTGAATGAGTCAGAACTACCCGTGGTGTGTGCTGAGTTCAGATGATGAGGGCAAGGGGCGTAGCTACGCTCTGAATCTGAACCGAGTGACAGGGCGCTGGCCTAATGCGCTAAGAAAGATGCTCTGTAGGGTTGGGTCATGGTTTTAACTCTTTTTGCTGTGAGGCTATCCGAACCATGACTCAGACGTTAGCACCGGGATCAGACACCGACAACGATCCTGAAGGAAGTCGCCGGATTGTAACAGTGCTTATCAGCATTCTCATAAATGCGGCATTTGGGAACCCAGCGTTCCCTAGAGCCACTTTTTATGGCCCGTAGAGAATTCTTACCCTAAAAGAGTTTCAGGGCTTCAACAGCTTCCATGAGAATAGTAAAAGTGGGGAACCTAAATCTGAGAAAGCAGGCGTGTAGCCTAAGTTACGTATCGTTGTGTTGCAGAAAACAAACTGTTCGGCCTGTTCGTAGCGATCGCCCTACAACCAAGGACTATCATCCCACCGCTATCGGAGCACCAGATCGCTGGCACCCCAGCCCGGCGTAAACATGAGTCCGTATCATGGTGATTTGATAGTACCGGAACAAGGTATTTCCCAGCGATGAGCGTTGCCCCTATGACCACCCCTGCCACCCCCGGCGATATTCTGATTCTCTCCAACGGGCCAGGAGAGATTTCGACTTGGGTGCGCCCGGTGGTAAAGGCACTGCGATCGCACCACCCCGACTCCAGCCAAGTCCGCATTTCTGTGGTGCTGTCACCCTGTGCCAATGCCTCGGGGCGCGAGGCCGAGATGGCCCGCTGTCTGCCGGGGGTCGATCGCGTCCAGGGGCCAGAGCATTTCTTCCCCTTTTTGCTGTCCGGCAAAACAGCGGAGAACTGGGACTGGCGACCCCACGGCGTGGTGCTGTTTTTGGGGGGCGACCAGATCTATCCTGTCGTGTTTGGCAAGCGCTTGGGCTATCGTACCGTCATCTATGCTGAGTGGGATGCCCGCTGGCACCGCTGGATCGATCGCTTTGGCTGCATGACGACCAACATTGTCGAAGCGGCCCCCGATGAGTTTCGCAGCAAGTGCGAGGTGATTGGCGACTTAATGGCCGATGTGCAGGGCGATGGGGACGAGCAGCAGGTGCGCGATGCTCTTCATCTCAAACCCGACTACGACCTAGTTGGCTTCATGCCCGGCTCAAAAAAGAACAAGCTCAGCGTGGGGTTGCCCTTCGCGCTGGCCACCGCCGAGGCCATCCAGCGACTACGGCCTCAGACCCAGTTTGTGATTCCGGTAGCGCCGATGCTGTCGCTAGAGGCGCTGGCTCAGTTTGCCGACGCGGCTCTCAACCCAGATATTCGCCTGGTTGAGGGGGCCACAACGGCCGAACTGGTAGAACCAGATGCGGCCCTACCCCGCTTGCGAACCCCCAGTGGGCTAGAGGTGCTACTGTGGCAGAGCACCCCCGCCTACGACGTGATGGGGCAGATGCGGTTTTGCCTGACGACCGTGGGGGCCAATACGGCAGAATTGGGATCCCTCGGCATTCCGATGATGGTGCTGTTGCCCACCCAAAAGCTAGAGGCGATGAAAGCCTGGGACGGCATTCCGGGCCTGCTGGCCAACCTGCCTCTACTGGGGGATGGCTTCGCCAAACTAATTAATCGGCTGGTGTTGCGACAAATATATAAGGAGGGGCGGCTGTTTGCCTGGCCCAACATCTGGGCGAAACGCGAGGTGGTGCCCGAGCGCATTGGCCCACTCAACCCTCAAACCGTGGCCGCAGAGGTGGTGGAGTATTTGAAGGATCCAGATGCGCTGATGGCAATGCGCCAGAAGCTGCGATCGGTGCGGGGTGCAGCGGGAGCCTCGACCAAGCTAGCGACAATGGTCCTTGAAGAGCTTAGGTCGAGTCACTCAAGCGACGCGAACGATTAGCAATTTATGGAAAAACCCGTGGCTAAGTCAATTCTTTGGGTGTGGTGCTAGCAGATAGCTGAGGCAGTCTTGAATGGTTGGGTGTAAGGTGCAAGGTTCAGGACATAGGGTTTGGCTTACACCTCACACCCTGCACCCTATACCTACCCCTCTACTCCCTACTCCCTTACCCTCCCTACTCCCTCAGGCTGCCGGGTCACCTCCAAATAAACATGCTCCAGCTTCACCGGGCTACGGGCGATCGAGTCGAGGGGAATGCCGTCGAAGCGATCGAGCAGATCCTTAAGTTCGAGCTGGTCGGGCACCCAAAAGGCCAAATCGCCGCCGTAAGTGCGATGGGGATAGCCCAGCTGCCGAGCCCGGGCGATCGCACCCTGGGTGTCCTTCGTCTCCACCGTGACAATCTCTTGGGCTGGAATGCGCGATCGCAGTTCCTCCAGAGTGCCCTCCGCTAGCAGCTCGCCCTGGCGCAAAATACCGATCCGCTGGCACAGGCGCTCGACCTCATCCAGCAGGTGGGAAGTGAGCAGCACCGTCACCCCCATCGATTTGAACTGGCGAATTAGCTGCCATAGCTCTTGGCGAGCCTCGATATCAAGCCCGGTGGTGGGCTCATCGAGAATCACTAGCTTGGGGCGGTGCAAAATTGCCGCTGCCATGCTCAACCGCCGCTGCATGCCGCCGCTGAGCCGCTCAACGGGCACGTGTTTTTTATCTAAAAGTTGTACCGACTCCAGGCAGATATCCACCCGTCGCTGACAGTCTTGGCGGGAGAGACCGTAGAGGCGGCCAAAGAAAAATAGGTTGTCGCTACAGGTGAGGCTGCCGTAGAGCAAGTTGCTCTGAGGCATCACTCCCACCCAGGCTTTAGTCGCCTCACCGGCGGGGCGATCGCCGATAGTAACAGTGCCGCTGTCGGCCTTGAGCAAGCCGCAGATGATGTTGATGGTGGTGGTTTTTCCAGCACCATTGGGCCCAAGCAGACCGTAGATTTCCCCCGGTTGAAGGTTCAGGCTGAGATTTTGCAAAACCGGCTTAGAACCGTAGCGCTTACAGAGATTTGCGAGTTTCAACATCGGGGTGTGCAACTTTGCTGCCGAAGGTGGTTGCCTCCCCCTACCGTTGGTTATGCTCAAGACGGGAGGCAGGGAAAGCCCCTGTATCTTATCAGTGAGGACCCTATGGCTGGCGATCGCGAACTGGTCTTGGCCGCAAACCAGGCTTTCTACCGCTCCTTCGAGAAAAAGGACATTGAAGCCATGGAGGCGGTCTGGTCGAAGGGCATGGGCTGCCTCTGCATTCACCCCGGTCGCGATGCCCTCAAGGGCTGGGTCGATATTCGCGAGGCCTGGGCGCGTATCTTTGAGAACACCAGCTACCTCGAAATTGATACCGATATTCTCACCGTTGAGATCAGCGGCGACCTGGCCTACGTGGTGCTGATTGAGAACGTGCTGCAAATTAGCGGCCGCGAAGCCGGGAGCGATCGCTTCGGCAATCGCCGTTTAGAAGCTAGGTCAATGGCTACCAATGGGTTTGAACGCATGGCCGGCCAGTGGTACATGATCCACCACCACGGCAGTCCAGTGGTCGATTGAGGCGACGCTCCCAGAACTACCCACCAAAAAATTCTCTCTTCAACGTTAGAACTAGTTACAAATCAGCCCTAAGATAGGTGCTCTCAGGTTAATTTTTGCCGCGTTTTCACCCTCGGTTAATGTGAAACCGATATCCTACTCAATAATCTTTGGGGATTGTGGAGAACGATGAGTAGTTTTAGTTCTGATTTGACCGGTCGAGACTACGAGGTCAAAATTGGCGATTACTTTAGCCGCGGGTGGGAGATCTTTAAGGCTAAAGCACCGCTGTTTGTCGCGTTTACGCTGCTGCTGGTGCTTATTCAAATTGTGATCTCTATTCTGCCTGCTCCCATTGGCACCAGAAGCGCAGACGGTCCCAGCGGCGGCATTCTCAGTTTGGCCTTCAACATAGTTACCCCGGCGCTTACCGCAGGTTATTACTTTGTAGCCTTCCAAATAGCGCGAAATCGCAATGCGGTATTTAACGACTTTTTTCAAGGGTTTAACAAGTTTCTGCCCCTCTTTCTGGTTTCGCTCGTCTCGGGTGTTTTGATCGCTATCGGGTTTTTGCTGTTGGTTTTACCAGGCGTTTACCTGGCCGTGGCTTATCTATTTGCCCAACCGCTGGTGATCGACAAAAGCGCCGGCTTCTGGCAGGCGATGGAAACCAGCCGCAAGCTGGTCACCAAGAAGTGGTTTTCGTTCTTTGGGCTGCTGTTGATGATTTTCTTGCTGAATGTTGGCGGTGCCATTCTGTTGGGCGTTGGCCTGCTCGTCACAATTCCGCTGTCGGTGTGCATCATTGCCGCCGCCTATGAAGACATTGTGGGTCTCAACTCGGTATCCGACGTCGCCATTTAAGCGATCGTCTAATCCACCATTTTTAGGGCTTCAGCCAAGGCTGGGGCCCTATTTTTTTGTAGCTCTCTAGCTTCTTCAAGAGGCGCGATCGCCAGGGTGTGTCCCAGGCAAACTGCCCTAGAGCAGCGGCTGGGGAGTATTATCAGCTCTGAGACTTTTTGGGCGGTGTTATGCGGTTATTCAAAACATGGCAGCTACCACCCGCAGCCGGTTGGATGCTGCTGTGGTTTGGCCTAGCCTTGGCCCTGCGCCTCTCATTTTTGGTGAGCAAGCCCCTCTGGATGGACGAGGCAGCCACGATGATCTTTGCCCTAGGCAACAGCAGCTACTCGGCTCCCCTCGATCAGGTAGTTCCCTTAGATCAGCTGCTCACGCCCCTTCAGCCCCGGCCAGAGGCAACTATGGGCTCAGCCATTCACTACCTCATGCGGGAGGATAACCATCCCCCGGCCTACTTTGCGATCGCCCACCTGTGGATGAACCTGTTTCCCACCGCACAGGGGGTGGCCTTGCCCTGGGCCGCACGCGCCCTGCCTGCCCTATTTGGGGCCTTGGCCGCTCCAGCGGTGTATCTGGCCGGGTGGTTAGGGTTTCGCTCCGTGCTGGCGGGGCAAATTGGTGCGGCCTTTATGGTCGTGTCGCCCTTTGGGGTGGCCTTATCCCAGGAAGCTCGGCACTACAGCATGGCTACTCTCATGGTGGCGCTGGGGCTAGCCTGCTTTGCCGTGGCTGGCTGGAGTCTACGCCGTCCCCGCCCTGGAGAAGCCACGCCCCAACCAATTTCTTTCCCTTTAGCGCTGCTGTGGGTGGGGATCAACGCCCTGGCGTTTGCTACCCACTACTTTACGGTGCTGGCGCTGCTGGCCCAGGCTCTGGTATTGGTGGCCCTGGCTATTTACCAGGGGCGAACCCAGCCCCAGGTCCTCTGGCAGCGCTCCTGGCGACGGCTCTACGGAGTCATGCTGGGAACACTAGCGGCCTGCCTGGTGTGGCTACCGGTGCTGCTCAATTTCTACGGCAGCAGCCAATCCTCCAACCTGGCCATTGACCTCAGCCAGCCCAGGGTGTGGTTGGATCCGATCGCCCAAACCCTCGTCGGGCTGATCTTCATGGTGATCACGCCCATCACCAATGCCCAAGGCGTTGTGGGCATTGCCGCTGTGGTGCTGTCGGTGCTGGTACTGCTGCCCGTGCTGCTGTGGATGGTGGCACAACTGGTGAGGGCTAGGCACCTGGTGAGCCAATCCGACAACGGCCGGTTTGGCCTATTTTTGATGGGTGGGTTTGTGCTGGCGGCGATCGCTCTCTTTTTTGCGATCACCTATAGCTTAGGGATGGATATCACTCGAGGACATCGGTACAACTTTGTTTTCCATCCCGGTGTGATGGTGCTGGTGGGGGGGCTATTGGCCGTCTACTGGCCAGAGACCACAGCCCAGCCGCGATCGCTCCAAATTCCCTTCACTCAACAAAAAATCTCTGGGCGTCGCAGTGTTCAACTGTTCTGGATTGCCGGTTTGGCCAGTGCCCTCTTTGTCGTGAGCAATCTGGCCTTTGCCAAATATTTTGCGCCGGCTCAGCTGGTTCGCACCATCCAGGCAGAATCAACCTACCCGGTGCTCATAGGCTTTCCCGCCACCATTGAAGCAGGCAAGCCCACGGTGATTGGCCATGAGATGTTCAGCATCGGTTGGGAGATCCACCGCCATTTCAACCCCAGTGACCCAGATAGCGGGTGGACTGTGCCGCCCCAATTCTTCCTGTGGACCCTGCCCAGCAACCCCACGGCTCCCCCCGAAGAAAAGCTGGCCGAAATTCTCTCAACCATGCCTCGCCCCTTTGACCTCTGGTTTATCCACATTGGCTCAGATTTGAGCGCCAACGGATGCCAGCAGCTGAGCCAAACGGGCAGCGGTGGACATCCCTACAGCCACTATGAATGCACACCTCTCTAGGCAAATTTAGGCGACAGCAGCCTACTTCTTTGCAACATTGGGAACTTGAGGGGATCAAAAACCGTCTCCTTTAGACGGTCTAGCTGTGGCCCTTAAACAGTGGGGATCTATGGGAAGGTAGTGTGTAAACTCCTATACCGCGCTCGGTTATGCTCGGGTCAGGAACTTTTAAGCATAATGGTTAAGGCTAATAGGTTACTGGAGGATCCTTTGGAAGAATTTACGAGCCGTTCCATAAGCTATAAACATCTAAATCTCATAAATCTATGTCTTTAGACATATGTTACGAATATGTCGGAGCTGACGCATTTTTTAACGTTTATCCTTGAGTGTGAAAATGCTTCTGGCCATGGTCCTATTACATAACATGTGGGTATTGGGCTAAACCACCATGAGAGATCTCTGGAAAGCTCAGCTGCCAAAGCTGAGACCGGTGCGACTCAAATCTGCTCGGCTCAAACCGCTGCATGCCAAGCCGTTGCCATCATCTTTGGCAATGGGTAACAAGAGCCGTCGAATCAAGATTTTCGGTGGGTTAGTTTTTGCTGGCCTACTGCTGGTGCAGGTGTCGGCGGCTCCCTTTGGGGGTCGAGATACCAAGGCCGGCAACCTCAGCCCGGTCCTGTGGGAGACCACGGGCATGGTGCGTCAGTCCATTGTCGATCTCTATCGGGCGCGGCGATTGCTGGTGCAGGCCACGCTTCCTGCCAATGACGCGGCGGCCGGTACCGCAGCCAAAGCTCCTGCCCCGGCCGCTAAGACTCCTGCAGCCCCCGCTGGCCCAGCCGCTAAAGCTCTG
The DNA here is from genome assembly GCF_039962255.1 of Leptolyngbya subtilissima AS-A7. Lineage (NCBI taxonomy): Bacteria > Bacillati > Cyanobacteriota > Cyanophyceae > Leptolyngbyales > Leptolyngbyaceae > Leptolyngbya > Leptolyngbya subtilissima. The sequence continues at coordinate 539,949 of NZ_JAMPKY010000002.1, forward strand.
GCTCCAGCCGCCAATCCGACGGCTAACTCTGGCCCAACGCGATCGCTGCCCCAACCATCGGCACCACCAGCCCCTAACAACGCTGGTGCCGCCTTTGACCCCGGCAAAACCATTGACACCAACCTAGAAATGCGGGTGGCAGTCGCCAAAAACGCCTCCAGCCTAGAGGTGGCCACCTCTGTAGACGGCTACCTAATGGACATCAATGGCCAAAACCACTGCAACCTGCCCGCCCAAAGCAGCCTAGTGCTCAAACCCCAGGGGTCTGGCATGGCCGTTGGCGACTGCACCCTCGGCAATACCGCTTGGCTAGAGCCCGGCGAAGGCGGCTATGTCTTTGTAGGCGACAGCTGGTATAAGGGCCGCGTGCTGATGATCACCGATGGCTCTGGCCTGATGGCCGTCAACTTTGTACTCATGCACGACTACCTCAGCAGCGTTGTCGGCAGCGAAATGTATGTCGGCTGGCCAGCCGAAGCGCTCAAGGCCCAGGCAGTAGCCGCTCGCTCCTACGCGCTGGTGCACCACGTGCGCCACGCCCAGCGTGCCTACGACCTCGACAATACCCAGCGCTACCAAGCCTATAAAGGGATTGCCAAAGAGACCAACACGACCCAGGCGGCGGTGGCTGACACTACGGGCGAGTTCATTAGCTATAACGGCGGCATTGTCGAATCGCTCTATGCGGCCTCGGATGCGATCGTGCAGGCGGCCCACGGCGGCAACGGCATGAGCCAAACCGGCGCTATGGAGCTGGCCTCTAAGGGCTATAACTACACCCAAATTTTGGGCAACTACTACCCCGGCACCAGCCTCTCCCGCCTAGTAGTCGAGTAGGGGAAAATAGCGGCACACCCGACAGCTGGTGGACCTGCAAAAAAAACTTTGCTCCAAAAAAACCTAGGAAGTAGGGGCACCGCCGTCACACCTATTCTCCCAGCGCTACTAAAAGGGGTAAGCGTTGGGAGCGAACCCTATGAGCTACGTATCTGCCTTTGCGTTCTACATGCGCGCCATTGCCCTAGGTATCTTAATCGCGCTGAGCGCTTGGACTAGCCTTCACCTCGACAATATCGACTACCGGCCAAAGTGGCAGTTGATTAAACTTTGCCCCTCGCCGCTCGCAATCTAGCGCCAAAATTTACGCTGATATCTCAAAAGCTCGCCTTACGGACGAGCTTTTTTATTGCCACAGCGTACTACATATGTCACACATTGGCTTCTGTCTCCACTTATTAGCAAGGGAAGAAAGGAGGCCTATCCGCTATGTCTATTTTGAATACACCGGTAAAAGCCGTGCTTGAGGACAAATTCTACCCCGGCGTTGGAGTGATTCACTCTGTGGTGCAGCCAGATTCGAAGTGGGTCGTGCGCATCAACGGCGTGTATTGGACGGCTCGTGCTGCCCTGTCAGGATACAGCTTTCAGGCTGGCGATGCGATTCGCCCGATCGATCGCCAGGGCAATACCCTGCTGATTGAACCCGTTTAAGAACGAGTGGCGCAGGTTGCGGCGATCGCCGCAACCTCCGCCAAAAACTTCCCACTGAACCAGTCACACTTTGCTGCTGCAACCCACTACCCCACAGATAGTTCAATTCGTTGCACCGTTCGTTGAGGACATAGATCGATGGTTCGCCATTTCGCTGTTACCGACTCAGATGCTGCCGATATACCCAATCGGTTGCGATTTAAGGGCTGGATTGCTAGCGCCATGCGATTTGCGCGGCGGGTGCTAGACAACCTCAGAACGCTTGTTCAAACAAAGCTACAGCCTTGCGTTGATCGCTCAGATTCCCAAACCGATCTGAGTGAACTGACCAAATGCCCTGATTTTCCTCTGGAGCGAACTACCGACTTAAAGCTGATCAACCCTGACTGGTATCTGTTTTTCTCCGTTAGCCCCCCGCTCACCCTACGAGGACTCTGGCAATGACCAACGCCACCAATACCCCCCCAAAGCAGCCCGCTAACCATGGGCCTAGCTATGACTTGGTGCAGGAGTTTGTTACGGCCGTGAGCTATTTGCTCATGCCCGACGAGTTTAAGGGCACCGCACTGTACAAATTTCTAATTCGCTTTGCCCAACAGTGGCACATTGCCAACATTGATCTAGACGATGTGGTGATTGAGGGAATTAAACGGGGAGTTGAGTATATTCTCAAGCATGACCAACCGATAAAAAAGCCAGAGGTTTGGCTGCGTCAGGTCTGCCTAAATATTCTCAGGGGCAAGGTCGACACCACAATTAAGGATGAACGCAAAGTTGCCATGGCAACGCAGCTAGCTCAGCATCCTAAAAACCCGCTGATGGAGTCTGAGCTGATTGAGCAGCTGGAGTATTTAGAAGTTGCCCTAAACAGACTTTCTAAAGACGATCAGGAACTCATTCGCATGAAGTTTCTTTACCGTAAAACCTACGAGCAAATCCGCCAGCACTACAAGTACATAGCAGCGTCTGAGGATGTCGTTGTGCCCTCCGCTCAAGCGTTGAGGAAACGTGAATCGCGTGCTCTAGAACGACTGCGCAAAGTCTTTCTCGAATTGTATGAAGGAGGCGCCAGCAAATTTTATTAGATACTGCTGCTTTGAAGAGGCCAGACCACTTTAGTTGGTTTAGTTCATCTGATATTCACCATCAAGGGGTTGTTTCCTTACCTAACAAACAGTAGCGTTAAGTGGTCTGGTGCCTCGATTGTGTCAAGCAACATCATAAAGAACGTGGAGCGTTCAATCAAACACCATGAAAACTCCCACTCTAGATCAACAATTTCTTTCTAATCTGAGCCCAGACCAAAAAGCTCAGGTGTGGAACTATTATCTGTTGATCACAAACTCTGATATGGACTCTGATCAGCAGGTGGCACAAATTTGCAAGATTTGGAGCCGTGCCGAAGAGGATGACCAGCTGATTGAATGGCTAGAGTTTATCGACTACTTTTATACCGATGTAGAAGAAAACGATTTACCTACAGCTGCCCGACGCACTTACTTAAGCGAGTATCTCACCGAAAAGATCAGCTTATTTCCTGAGGACAATAGCTCCTACAGCCCGGTCTTTCTTAAGTGCCCCCACGGCAAAGGCTACACAGCCGTTTCTCAAGATAGTCGAGAGTCCCACGGCTCTGCTAGCTTTAACCAGCAGCGATGCAACACCTGTGGTCACCCGTATGCTCAACATACTCCTGTTAATCCGCAAGCATCGTTGCCCGAAGTCTAAGGTGCCAAGCTATCTGGGTTGCTCAAGCCCGATTTACTCACGATGGTTGCCTGCCCTGGTACTCGGGGCAGGCATTTTTTATTTAAAGGCCGCAGCGGTAATCTGTTGCTGAATGAGTCCAGTCAGGGTTTCAGCCAGGGGTTGATAGGCGTCTATCGTGCCCAAGGGCTCCATGGGCAGCAGCAAACTCACCGCTACCCAGGGGGTGAGTTGGTGTTGGGTGAGCTGAGACCATTGGTTTGCCCAAAACCAGTGGCCGGGCGATGGATGGCCACCACTGGGCAGGGCATACCACTGTACGATCGCAAAGCTCTGGCGATCGCCCCAGGCCCGAAAAAACCTGGCCTCCACCGGCCCAGTTTGGGGAGAGGTAACCTTGAGTCTACGCCGCGCCTCAATGCGCCATTTTTGTGCGCCGGCTAGATCGATCCACTCCAGCTGAGGCTGGTTGCTGTGCCAGGGCTGGGGGTGCAGCAACACCGCAAACTGCTGCACCGGAGCCGATTTGGCCTCAGGGGAGTCTGCTCGATACTCCACTAAAGTCCAGGTTTGACGGTTGATGGGGACGGATTCAACGGTGGTTTGCTGCCAGCCGGGCAAGGTCAGGCCTTCTTTTTGCAGGGCGCGCAGCTGATCGATCTGAGCGACTTGGGGGCTGTTGGCCCAGGGCCACTGCCCGCTCAAGTAGGCAGGCAAGATCGCCATCCCCGCCAGAGCGGTAAGCACAACCACTAAAACTAAGTTGACCCAGCGGTTGGGGAGTAGGCTAGCAGACGGAGGCTGAGTGGTCATAGGAGCGATCGCATTTTACAAACAACAGACCTACACCGACGATGACGGCGACTGCACCGCCAAATTGAGGCGATCGGGCACCCGATCTTGAATCAGCCGCAGCAACAGGATGATGGTGAGCAGCATCAGGGCCGAGTAGAGGTCGCCGCCCCAGCTCTCGTGGAGCCAATCAAAAGCGCCATCGCGCCCAGTGCCGTGGAAGTAGCTCAAAAACGCATTGCGGAGAATGTTGCCCACCACGCTAATGGCTACTGTGCCGCTAAAGAAGAGGGCTGTTCTCAGCCGCGACGTGTAGGCCCCAGTCCAATAGGCCAGCATCAGGGCGACGTAGAGGCTGGTAAATAGCATTTTGAGCCCGGCGCAGTGGGGGGCAACCTCCACCGTTTGACCGTTCACGAACAGATAAATATTCTCGACCGTTACCGGAATGCCGAGCTGCACCAGCAAGAACCCCGCTACCGACGCAATCAATCGCTGCAAGGGCAAAATATAGGGCTCAATCAGGTAGGGCAATTGGTTCGGCGTTGCGAGCGCTACCAAGATGAGAGAAATCGCCTGCAACCGCAGCCCCGCGACGGCTTTTAGGCTCAGGCATAGCCCCACCAGCATGACCGGCAGCGATAGATTCATCCAGTCGGGCAGGCGGGTGAGATACATCAGACCCGCTAGCCCCACCAGACCCAGGCCCAGGGGATGGCAGCGATTTGGCAATTCGCCCCAGGCCTGGCGCTTACCCCAGGCAATGTAGGCAGCAAAGGGTAGCCCCAACAGCCCGTGGCTAAAGTACTCGTGCTGAATGCTGATGGACTTGTTGAGCCAGCCATCGACCCAGTGCAGCAGCAGCGGCCCGTAGAGGATTGCCAGGAGCGCGGCGATCGCCCAGGGGGGAGTGAGGTAGCGGCGAGGGGAGGGCATGGGAGTGGGGGAGTTAGGGGGTAGGCGGGCGAGGGGTGGGCGGGTGAGGGGTGAGGGGTAGGGCTAATCTGTGTGCTGCTAAAACTTGCTTACCCCCTAACTCCCTAACCCTCCTACCCATTCACGGCTTGCAAAACACCGACAGACTTAGCGGCGGTTACTGCTTCAACCATAGCGTCTACGACGTAATCGACCTGTTCGAAAGTCATGCCGGGATACATGGGTAAGGAGAGAATCTCTTGGCTGAGGGCTTCGGCTTGGGGGAAGCTGCCGGGGCCGTAGCCGAGGAGGCCAAAGGCGGGTTGCAGGTGGCAGGGGATAGGGTAGTGGATGCCGGTTTGAATGCCAGCGGCGGTAAGTTGGGCTTGGAGATGAACGCGATCGCTGGGGCAGGTGTCGGTGATGCGCACCACATAGAGGTGGTAGATATGGCCGGGGCCGGCGTCGTTGTGTATGGGGAGGATGCCGTGCTCAACCAGGGAGGCAAGACGGCGATCGTAGTGCTGGGCGATCGCATAGCGAGCCTGATTCCACCCCGGCAAATGGGGAAGTTTGACGTTGAGCACGGCGGCTTGCAGGGTGTCTAACCGGCTGTTGGTGCCCTGGGGTTCAGTGTGGTAGTACTTGCTGGTGGCGCCGTAGTTGCGCAGCGATCGCGCCGTCCCGGCAACCAGTCCGTCGCCTGTGACAAACATGCCCCCATCGCCTAACGCGCCAAGATTCTTGCTGGGGTAAAAGCTAAAGGCAGCCCCCAGGCCTATGGAACCGGCGGTGTAGCCCTCGCGCTGGGCTAGGTGAGCCTGGGCCGCGTCTTCAAAGATAATCAGCTGGTGACGGTTGGCTAAATCCAGCAAGCCTTGGGGCGAGACCATTTGGCCATAGAGGTGTACGGGCAAAATGGCGCGAGTGCGGGGGGTGATGGCCCGCTCGGCAGCATCGAGATCCATTAAGGCAGTGGTGCGATCGCAGTCCACAAAGACGGGCGTCGCCCCTGACCGCAGCACCCCCATCAGCGTCGCCACAAAGGTATTGGCGGGCAAGATTACCTCGTCGCCAGGGACAATGCCGCAGGCGATCAGACCCAGGGCGATCGCATCGGTCCCGCAGCCGACCCCTACCCCAAACTGCGTGCCGCAGGCCGAGGCAAAGTTCGCCTCAAAGTCAGCCAATGCCTGGCCCAGCACAAAGTCGCCCTGGGTGATGACAGCATTAATTACCCCCTGAATGGTCTCCTGCAACGGCCCATGCTGCCAGGTCAAATCGACAAAAGGAACCGCCAAAGGAGCTGCCAGTGGAGAAGGGATGGTCATACTCACCTGCATAGGTTTGGGTTAACGACGGACGACGCCAGTTATGCTCAGCTTGCCCGCATACTGTGACGCCTTATCAATTGAAGAACAGGCACCGTTCTACAGTTCCATGCTGCTGAAATCCGACCAGGCGGTAAACTTAGCCTTGATTCAAGCGCAACCATCAGCACACGCGGGGCTAAATCACCCTAATTCAGCTACCGTTACCCCTATGGATTTTGAAACCTCTCGCGAATTTGTCGTCCGCCAAACCCTTGGCACCAACGAAGACCTGCCCGATACCTTTATTGCCTGCCTGCGGCAGGGCAAACCGCCTGTGCCGGGGCAGGTCACCTCTCTGCTGCTCGCCCTCAAGGCGCTGTTTGAAGGCCTAAAGAACGAACCTACCCTCGATCGCACCCTCACCCAGGCCCTCTTCATCCTTTCCTACGAGAGCCGCCAGCTCTACGCCCAGGGGCAAAAGGCTGGCGTCGTGTGGCCACCGCTGCTCGACGAAGATCTAGGGCGCATTGGGAAAGCGGCGCAGTCGATTGTGTTTGGGGAGTGGCAAGGGTGAGTGCGGAGTGGGAGAGTAGGGGAGTGGGAGAGTAGGGGAGTAGATGGGTGGATGGGTGAATGAGTAAGCAAGAAGCTAAGCCCTACGACCTCTTCACCCTGCACGGCATTTGCATTCACCCCCTACTCATCCACCCGCCTACCCATCCACTCTCCCACCCGCCTACCCATCCACCCATCTACATAAGTTCGGCAAACCACACCTTCCAGCGAATTGCCGAGATAACTTTCAGGCGGCTAAATTAGCACTCAGGATGCGAGAGTGCTAACGCGTCCTGTCTGATTCAAACATTCACTAAGCAAACCTTTGGAGGTACGTTATGGCCGCAGTCACCCTGAGTGTGTCTACTGTGAAGCCTCTGGGCGATCGCATTTTGGTCAAGGTCAGCGAAGCTGAAGAAAAAACTGCTGGCGGCATTTTGCTGCCCGACACCGCTAAAGAAAAGCCCCAGGTAGGTGAAGTGGTGCAGGTCGGCCCCGGCAAGCGCGATGACAATGGCTCGTTCCAGCCTGTAGAGGTCAAAGTCGGCGACAAGGTGCTCTACTCCAAGTACGCCGGCACCGACATCAAGCTCGGCACCAACGACTACGTGCTGCTGCGCGAGTCTGACATTCTGGCTGCCCTTGGCTAGGCCCGTTTTTGATTGGCGATTTTGGCTAGGTAGGGTGGGCAGCGCCCACCGTTAACCGATGCGATCGCCGCCCAACCGTAGGGTGCATAACGCCTAGGCGAGGCTCCGCCAACGCGAAGCAATGCACCACTCAGAGAGCGCTTAAGGCGATGTCTCATCCACTCGAAACATCCCTTCAAAGCGAGCCCGGTGCGTTAGGCAAAGCCGTAACACACCCTACAAACGTCAACTAAACGCAGTTAGTTCAACAATCCACCTTTTGTTGAGAGGATTATTTACCGATGGCTAAAACGATCACCTACAACGAAGATGCCCGTCGCGCCCTAGAGCGTGGCTTCGACATTTTGGCTGAAGCCGTGGCCGTTACCCTCGGCCCCAAAGGCCGCAACGTGGTGCTAGAGAAAAAGTACGGCGCGCCCCAAATCGTCAACGACGGCATCACTATTGCTAAAGAAATTGAGCTAGACGATCATATTGAAAATACCGCCGTCTCTCTGCTGCGCCAGGCGGCTTCTAAGACCAACGACGCTGCTGGCGACGGCACCACTACCGCTACGGTGCTAGGTCATGCGATTGTCAAAGAAGGCCTGCGCAACGTTGCTGCCGGGGCCAACGCCATCTCGCTGAAGCGCGGCATCGACAAGGCCACTGCCTTCCTAGTTGAAAAAATTGCTGAGCACGCCCGTCCCGTTGGCGACTCTAAGTCGATCGCCCAGGTCGGTGCCATCTCTGCCGGCAACGACGATGAAGTTGGCCAAATGATTGCCAACGCTATGGATAAAGTTGGCCGCGAAGGCGTCATTTCCTTGGAAGAAGGCAAGTCGATGACCACCGAACTGGAGGTCACCGAGGGGATGCGCTTCGATAAGGGTTACCTGTCGCCCTACTTCGTCACCGACACCGAGCGCATGGAAGCGGTGCTCGATGAGCCCTACATTCTGATCACCGACAAGAAAATTGCCCTGGTGCAGGATCTGGTGCCCGTGCTGGAGCAAGTCGCTCGCTCCGGCAAGCCCCTGATGATCATCGCTGAAGACATCGAGAAAGAGGCTCTAGCTACTCTGGTGGTCAACCGCATGCGCGGTGTGCTGAATGTGGCCGCTGTGAAAGCGCCTGGGTTTGGCGATCGCCGCAAGGCCATGCTCGAAGACATCGCTGTGCTCACTGGCGGTCAGGTGATCTCTGAAGACACCGGCCTCAAGCTCGACAACGTGAAAGTGGACATGCTGGGCAGCGCCCGCCGCATCACCATCACCAAAGACACCACCACCGTCGTCGCCGAAGGTAACGAGCAACAGGTCAAAGCTCGCTGCGAGCAGATCCGTCGTCAGATCGACGAGACCGAGTCGACCTACGACAAAGAGAAGCTGCAAGAGCGCCTGGCTAAGCTTTCCGGCGGTGTGGCCGTGATCAAGGTCGGTGCTGCCACCGAAACCGAGATGAAGGACCGCAAGCTGCGCCTCGAAGACGCCATCAACGCCACTAAGGCAGCGGTTGAAGAAGGCATTGTCCCTGGCGGCGGCACCACCCTGGCTCACCTGGCACCCCAGCTCGAAGCTTGGGCCAGCGGCAACCTCAGCGGCGAAGAGCTGCTGGGTGCCCAGATCGTCACCCGCGCCCTCACTGCCCCCCTCAGCCGCATCGCCGAAAACGCGGGCTTCAACGGTGCCGTCATCGTTGAGCAGGTGAAGGAGAAAGACTTCAACATCGGCTATGACGCGGCCAACAACCAGTTTGTCGACATGTTCGAGGCTGGCATTGTGGACCCCGCTAAGGTGACTCGCTCTGGCCTGCAAAACGCGGCCTCCATCGCCTCGATGGTGCTGACCACTGAGTGCATTGTGGTTGACAAGCCTGAGCCTAAAGCCCCTGCCGCCGGCGCAGGCGCTGGCATGGGCGGCGACTTCGACTACTAATCCGCTAAAGCAGCCCGTATTGGGTCTGCTTTGAGGTAAACAAAAGAGTCCCGGTTAATTGCATTAGCCGGGACTTTTTTTTGATTGGGAGAAACTACCCGGCCTACGCTCATTCAAACCTGAAATAATTGAGATTTATTAATACTGCAAACGGATTGATGCATACAAGGTATAGGCCAAATCATCAGCTTTGCTTATTCTGTCATCGGATAGATGTTTGCAGAGATGGAGCAAATAGGCATAGAACATAAGAGTTATAGGCTTTGATGAAGAATCTCTGTGATCTTTTTGACCTGTCGAGGACAGAGATTACTGACAGGCAGGTTATCTACAAAGCTATTTAAATGCTTGGCATTGTAATACTAAAGTGCAGCTTCTAAAGAAAAACTTTTTCTGGAACACTTCTTCGATTTAGGAGTCTTGGACAGTTAGCCATCAAGTCTAAAACCTGATCCCCGTCAAAGTCCTTAGCGGTCTTTGACTTAGCTTTGCTGCGGGGGTATGAGGTTGGTGGTTTTTGTGATGCTCGATAAAGGGTTCAGAATCAATGACCATGTCACAAGCTGCTTCTATACCGATGAACCAGACTTCGCCAGTGAGAACTACAGGCGATGCCGCAGCACCTAAGGAAAACATTGTGTCGTCCAAATCTATTCTCAGTGTCGATTTAGGGCGAACCTCTACAAAAACCTCTGTCAGTCGCGATCCTAATGGTGTTGTCTTCATTCCAGCGAATGTCAAACATCTGTCGATAGAACAAGTGCAGGGGGGCGCATTCGAGGCCCGTGCAACGGATCCTCTATCTGACATTTGGATGGTTTACCAGGGCAGCGGCTATGCCATGGGACAATTGGCAGAAGATTTTGGCGCCAATCTAGGGGTCGGCCAATCTAAAGTCAACGATGCTTTAGTCAAGGTCTTAGCCTGCGTCGGCTACTTTCAAATGCGGGATGAAATTTCGGTAGTTTTGGGGCTGCCCTATCATTCTCAAGATCAGTTTGAGCGCGAGAAAGAGCAGCTGATGAGCTTGCTGCTGGGGCCGCATGTGATGAGCTATCGGGGTGAACCGATCACCATCACCATCAACAAGGTTTGGGTCATGCCCGAAGGGTACGGCAGCATTCTATGGAATGAGGTGCAAGAGAAGAAAGACATTAACGTTGACTTTACTAAGCTGCCGGTTGCGATCGTGGATATTGGGCATCAGACCACAGACTGCATCATGGTCGACAACTTCAGATTTGCTCGTGGCGTTTCGAGAAGTGAAGCGTTTGCCATGAGCCAGTTTTACGAGCAGGTGGCAGCCCAAATTGAGGGAGCCGATAGTCAGTCTTTAGCGTTAATCGCGGCTGTAAATCAGCCTCAAGGGCAACGATTTTATCGCCCTCGGGGAGCTAATCGGCCCACTAACTTAGATGATATCTTGCCTAACCTCAAAGAGAATTTCTCTCGGGAGATGTGTAACCGATTGTTGGCTTGGCTGCCGGAGCGCGTTACAGACGTTATTCTCACGGGTGGTGGCGGCGAGTTCTTTTGGGAAGATATTCAGCGCTTGCTGAAAGAGGCCAAGATCAACGCTCACCTCGCTACGCCGAGCCGACAAGCTAACGCCCTAGGGCAGTATATTTATGGGGAAGCCCAGATGGCGTCGGCCCGTGCGGCCCGTACGGCAGCTTAGGTCTCTTGATTTGGCGTTAGCCATGCCTAGTCTCTTCCCAATTGAAGGTTGATTCTGCTTGTTTGAATAGTTTAGAAAAGCGGATTCTGCGGTCGATTGGGAAGAGGTTTTGACCAGTGGGTGGCACTATGGTTTCAGGATAAGAGTAATGGTATTGAAGTGGTTACGCCAGACAAAAAAGTTGGTTCTTTTTCGCCAAAGTGAGCTTGATCAACATCTATTAGCGGCTATAAAAGCTGAGCTAGATAGACAGCCAGGCTTGAGTTTTAGCGGCCTTTGTAAAGAAGCTCTCCACCAGCTTTTGCTGAGTAATCACTCTTACCCTAGTCAAACATCAACGGACAAACGAATTGAGAGCCTTGAGGCTCAGCTGCTCAGTGTAGAGCAGCGTTTTTTTGCTCAGGAGAAAAACCGGTTAGAGCGGTTAGAGGCTCAGATACAGCAGTTGGCTCTCCAGATGGCTCAACTGGGGGGCACTGTTTCTCCTGTCCCGGTTTCTCCCCTAGCCGCTTCGACAGCAGTGCCCTATGCAGAAGATGTCGAAGACCTGCCTGAAGACCCTGTGCTGGCTCGCCTGAGCGGTTTGATTGATGATTTTTAGCGATCGCCCATTCACACGCAGATAAAGGCAAAATTGCACTGTGGCAAAGCGCATCGCTGCCCTAGTTGATCTACTTTTTGACTAATTATTTTGGTGGCTAGGTATCTTACCCTAGGGTCGGACGTCTTTGAGTCAGAGAAGTCCTTCGATCGCGCGATCGCACCCTTGGTCTGAAGTTTTCGAGTGCATCTAGCCTCATGAAGCAAGTATTCTCTAACGAGACGGCGGTAGAAATTTCGCGATTTTCACCTACCGCCGTCACATCTTCGATTGACGTAGCCAATATTTCAGGTTCGCTTCAACGTATCAGTGTCACTATCAATCTAGTACATACCTATACCAGCGATCTGAGAATTTCTCTCAGCGCCCCCAGCGGAGCATCGGTGCTGCTAGTCGGCAATGCTGGCGGCAACGGCGACAACTTTTTTGATACCACCTTTGACGATGGGGCGGGAATTGTGATCAGCGAGGGCGTAGCGCCTTTTCAAGGAACATTTCGGCCCCAGCAGCCCCTAGCCCCGCTGCTTGATAGCGATCCTAACGGCACCTGGACGCTGCAAATTCAAGACGAAGCCTTTATGGACGGGGGAGTTCTCAATCGCTGGTCGCTCGATTTGGTGGTTGAACCCGATCAGCCAAATGCGCTGCCAGCCTCTCAGTTTTCCATTCAACTGCGCTTTTTGGGGGGGCTGACCGCTACCCAGCGGTCCGTCTTTGAAGTCGCGGCAGCCCGTTGGTCAGAGATTATCATTGGCGATTTGCCCAGTGCTGTGGTCAATGGCGAAACCATCGACGATATCTTGATTGAGGCACGGGGTCTGTCGATCGATGGCCCCAACGGAGTGCTAGGGCAGGCTGGTCCGACTCGCTTGCGCAGCGGCTCGATGCTGCCCATCACCGGAGTCATGGAGTTTGACATGGGCGACTTGGCCCGCCTGGAGATGGAAGGCGGCCTGCTGGATGTGATTATTCACGAGATGGGCCATGTGTTTGGGATTGGCACCATTTGGCAAATTAAGAACCTGCTGGTGGGGGCGGGGTCGGCCAACCCGACCTACGTGGGCCAAAACGGAATGCGGGAATTTGCGGCGCTGGTCGGAGCCCAGGGCATGACGCCAGTGCCAGTGGCTAATACGGGGGGGCAAGGCACCCGAGATGGCCACTGGCGAGAAGCTGTATTTGGCAATGAGCTAATGACGGGCTTCTTAAATCTGGGGCAAAACCCTTTGAGCCGTTTGACGGTGGGTTGTCTAGAAGATTTGGGCTACGCGGTGAATTATACGGCCGCAGACCCCTACGAGCTGCCGTCGGCCCTGGCCCTGGCGGTGATGGGGGTGAATACAGTGGGTAACTACGGTCGTCGGCAGTGCCGCATGTGCGATGCCGGCATTTTGGGCACTCATATGCTGTCGCAGGTAGACGCTCATTAATGCGCGGTCAAAAGTGAAGCTGTAGGAGCGCCTGGCTAAATTCTCTAGCAGTGAAGTTGGGGCTACTACCGAAACTAAGATGAACTCAAAGCACCCCGGCCTCTTGATGAAGTCGGGGTGCTTTGGGTTGTAAACCTAAAAGTGAGTACCTGTCGCTAAGCCACCGCGCGGCGGCGGGGGCGCTTGCGCTCAGACTTTTTCTTGTAGCCGACTGCTTGGGCTTCGTGGCTATCGGGGCCAAATGTGCCTCGTACGTTTTCTTTCATGGCGATCACGCCTTTGTGGAATTCCCACTCGGCTTGACGGGCTTCGTCGGCAGCGGCTTTGGCTAGGGCTGCTAGTTCGGTTTCTTTTTGCTGCTTGGCCTGCATGGCGGCTAGGTTGGCTTGCAGTGCCTCGGCGGAAGCTTCTGGGCGACGGGTGGTGTAGTCTTTGACGGCGGCAAGCCCTTCGTAGGCCTGGATATCTTGCAGCATGGAGCGGGTTGGTAGTCGGCGGCTGGTGTCAACAATAGCCATAAGAGTTACCTCATTACGTTTAAGAGTTTGGTTTTTTAAGGGATTTTTTGGCCCTAAGGCCCGATTTTCAGGAACTCTGCAACGCAGAATCAATAAAGTGGCTCTTTGATTGGTTCTGCGTAGTCTTATGAGGTAATGCTGCCCCTGGGGTTTGCGATCGCATCAAAAACAGAAGGCTTTAGCCAAACCTCGGTCAAATGGCGGAGCGAAACTAGCAAACGCAGGGCAAAGGAATTGCTGTAGCTTGCACAAAGCTAAACTGCGGGGTGAAATTGCCAAACAGCTGTGCCAGTTTGACGATCACAGGGCTGCAATTGACGATCAGCGGGCGCAGATCGCTAAACAGCTGTGCCAGTTTAGCGATCGCAGGGCTGCAATTAACGATCAGCAGGCGCAACATGCTAAACAGCTGTGCCAGTTTGCGTTTAGAGACCGGGCGCTTGTTGTTTTGACCCAAGACGTTGCTAGTAGCAGCAGGCACCCAGTCTCTTTAGGGGCTGCTACTCAATGAGCAGGGTCTTGGTCATAATCACCATCCATTGGTTGGGGTGGTCAGTGGTGGTGGCACTGCTCGGCGGCACGGGGATGGGATCGCTCCAGTCGTTGGGGTCGACGTAGCCGAGGGAATTGAGAATTTTGATGGTGCGATCGATGGCGGCCAAGCTGCCGTAGAGTAGGTGGCGCACTTTCTCGGGGTTTAGGGGCCGGGTGCCTTTGCTGGTGCCTTCGGGCGGCAGCGGTAGGGAGCCGGTTTCTTGGTTATCGCTGGCGTCTGGTTCGAGATATTCAAACATCGGTTCTGTTTCCTTTTTTGGTTGCAATGAGCAAGCCCTGCCGCCACAAGGGTGGAAGGGTGAGGAAAACAGAACGCGAAAACCCTAGCCACCCGCAGTTGAAGTGCAAACTGGAGTGACTAGGGTACGATCTCCCTAGCCTCGCAATCTGCCCACGAGATTTGCGGGGTTAGCTGTCGGTTGGTGGTCTCAACACCTTCCGGCAGCGCCAAAGTTTTCGAGTTCTGTGTAGCAACCGCTCTGGTCGAACGGCTTAGTGGATGAGTGTACTAGCGCAAAAGCTCCCCGTCAACTGTGTAGCGAAAGATGGAGTGGTGGGGAGATGTTGTGCGAGCGCACTAATAAGTAGTGGGCGTTGTACTGAATTTTTCCACCTATTCATCCTATAGGGCAATTAGGCTGACGGATTTCCATCCAATCTGCCGTACATACATATTAGGTGGAAAGTCTCCTTATAAGAACGAGTTAGGCTGATTGAGTTATCTTTGGGACGTAGTTGAAAACTTAACAGTTGGTAGTTAAAGCTTAGTTATCTTGAGACTATGATGAGGTGGCAGGCTCAGGTTCTTGATTAAGAAAACTGCTGTTAGAGTTTCCAACTTGACAGTCCAAGACAGGGACGGATGCTTATTAAGCAAACTAAAGTAATATTGATTTTAACATGATGCTTTGAAGGCACTGCAAAAATATGAATAGAAGAGTTAAGTTTTTCGTTATTGGTTTAGTTCTTCTGATTATCCTTCTAGTTGTTTTTAGCTTCTTTAATCTAGTTCCTTTGCGATTAACCTGCCGCATAACATGCTGTGTTAAAATAGTAGACTGCTCTTAATTGAACTTGCAAGGCTCGTAATGATATCAAAATATAGGAAATGAGTATTGAAACCAACAGGCGGAAGTTATATATCAGAAATCTCGTGTAGAAAAGATACTTGGTTATTTGAACTGTTATCTCAATGAATAATAAACTTTCTAATAGAGATCTAAGTGGGAGAAATTTTGTCAAATATGATTTAAGAGGTTTTGTCTTTTCTGGATCTAACATTAAAAGCGCAAATTTTTCTGATGCAATACTTACTGCCGCAAATTTTAGTCAGGTAAGATGTGGAGTTAAAAAATCTCAAGCCATATTTTTTCTGGCCGGGTTGTTTTGTCTATCGGCATTAATAGGCTTGGGTAAAGAGTTAGTAATAACAGCGCTTCTAGCTGGATTAGATAATGTAGTTTCAAACATTATCATCTTTACTCTTTCAACAACTTTTTTGACCGTCCTTGTTCGTCAAGGATTCATCTATGCGATTTTAGTAGCTATTGTTATAGCCTTTACAACTGCTGCAATAGGAATCGGATTTGGGGTTGGTCCGGGATTGATGAGTGCGATTGCAGCAGCAGCAATCACGGGAGTTTTAATTGTTGTAATAGTCAGCATTGGAGTAATATTTTTATCTGTAGTAGGAACAATAGCTTTTATTTTAAGCGGAAACATTGCTCAATCTATTGTTGTATTTGCTGTTTTTGCTGTAGAATTCCTAACTGCTTTAGTTGACAAAGAGATCAGTAACCAGGTTAAAGTGCAAGCGTTAATTTTAACCGGAAGTATTGATTTAGTGAGTTTTTACATTGTAATTCAGGCATTAGCTGGCAAGAATAATTTCTCTTTTGTTCGTTCGATAGCGCTTCCCTTAGCTGCCTGGCGTGGTACCTCTTTTCAAAGGGCTGATCTGACCGATGCTGATTTTAGTCAAGCGACTCTTAAAGGAGCTGACTTAAGAAATGCCATTTTAATAAGGGCTTGTTGGAAAAATGTTTCTGGATTGAATTATGCTCTCGTTGGTAATTCATACCTTCAGCATTCAATGATTCGGCAATTAGTCACCTCTCTTCAAGGCAAGGGACAGAACTTTGATGGTTTAGATCTTTCTGGAATCAGCCTCAAAGATGCAAATTTGCAAGATGCTAGTTTCATTGGAACAAATCTCAATCGTGCCAATTTGAAAAATGCTGATTTATCCAGAGCAATCATGAGACAAACTCAATTAGATGGCGCAAATCTCACCAGAACAATTCTTACAGGAGCTTATATCGAGGATTGGGGAATTACAAGCACGACTGAACTAGAGAACGTGCAATGTGAATATGTTTTTATGCACGTACCAACAAAAGGCAATCCAAACCCATTACGGAAACCGGATAATCTGCAAGAAACTTTTGCTGATGGAGATTTTGCTGACTTTATCAAGCCTTACTTAGATACCCTCGATCTATATCACAGCCAAGATGTTGATCCTCGTGCTATATCCATTGCTCTCAAAAATCTATCAACTAATCATCCAGACGAAGAGCTAGAGTTTGTGGCAATAGAACGGCGAGGTCGTAACGGCTTAAATCTTAAGTTTACGACAGCAACAAGAGCAAACAAATCTGAGCTAAGCCGCGAGTACTTTGCTGATTATGCTCGAATCAAGAAGGAGTTACCAATCTCTGTTCAGTTAAAATTAGCTGAACGAGACGCCGAGATTCGTACACTAAAGGGAACCATCGAGAAGTTTATTCAAACAGGAACACATCAATCCACGGTTCGAGCAGAAACGATTCAAGTCATTCAAGGAGAACTAGTTGTGACAGAAAATAAAGGAATCAATATCAATGCAGGCGGTGACATTGGTAATGTTGGCGGACTTGTTGGTGGTAATGTGAGCGGGGTAGTTAACCTTGGCACAATTAGCGGAAATGTAACCAATACAATTAATCAGTTAGCCGATAGGTCGGAATCTGATCAGCCCGATCTTAAGAAACTGTTGATTCAGCTTCAGCATGCGATCCAAAGTGATATTGACTTACCTGACCCAGACAAAGCCGATCTGCTAGAGCAAGTTCAAGCTCTTGCTGAGGCTGGACAGGAGAAGGAACCTGCAAAAAAAGATGGGTTAATGCGAAAAGCAATGAAAATGTTTGATGCAACGCTGAAAAGCCTTCCTGATACTGCAAAGATTGTAGAGGCGTGTAGTAAGCTGCTGCCATTGATTATGAAGGCTTTAGGGACGTAGTGCGATCGCAAATCTCTTGTAGGTTGAACTGACGAAGGAAACCCAACAACCTCAGCAGCAGATGTTGGGTTTCCTTGCAAGGGAGACGATTCGCGAACGCTAGCTCAACTCAGCCTACCAACTCAAGAATACTTAAAAACCACTCATCAAAACTTTAAGATTTGAAAGGGTTTACAGACATTATTGCCATGATGTATTAGAACTAAGTCATCATCTCGATGGGAGCCTTAACAGGGTTGTAAAAACGTCGTCGAGATCAAGGGGGTTCTATGAACGCCAAAGACTCAAACGCCAGCATTTTCAATGGAAGATGCTGGCGTTTGAGCGCTTCATGCAAATAGTAAAAGCCCCCTACGGTGACTTTCAAGCCATCTGAAATTTAGCAAGTGCCTTAAATGATGAAGAGGGGTTAAGGCGGACAGTAGAGTTTCTCTCCCTTCATCCTTCAGCAAGAGCGGCCATTCAAAACCGATTGCTTCTAGGCGCTATAGACCTGAAACAGCTTCATTCTCTGCCCGCAGAAACCCTAGGCTACGCCTACTCAGATCATTTGCTTCGCAATAGCTTAAATCCAATTCAAAGCCAGACAGTTGAGAATGATTACGACTACCTAATAGCCCATCTCGCCGAAGTGCACGATATCTGGCACGTTGTCATTAATGCTGATACTAGTATGGCAGGTGAAACCAAGCTGCAAGCATTTGTAGCAGCACAATTGCGGGCCTCACGATTCTCATTTGCGATGCTGGCTAAAAACTTGTTAAAAGCAGCAGTCGAGGATTTAGATTTAGCAGAGCAGCTCATGGATGCCTTAACTGAGGGGTGGCGGATGGGCAAACAAGCTTATCCCCTATTTGGTATGCAATGGAATACCCTTTGGGACATTCCGCTAGTAAAGTTGCAAGCAAAGTGGAACCTCTTGCCTGATACTATTGCAGAATAATTGTTTAACGAGTGCGATCGCAGATCTCTTGTAGCTTGGTTAACGAAGGAAACCCAATAATCTCAGCGGCAGGTGTCAGGGTTTCCCCTAAGGGAGACGCTTCACGAACGCTAGCCCAACCTAACCTACTAACTAGATTCCACTATTCAATAGCGTTAGCGAAGACCTTTATATAAATCAAAGAGAAAAATTGATTCTCCTTTAACAAGAGTGATAAATTGGCTTGAGATGGTCGATCAGACAAAATAAAGTTTTAGGAGGATACTTTGTATTACTTAATCTTCTTCATAAGCCTTTCTATAGGATTAATTTTGGTTTTTAAACCTGTCTTTGTTGACCCAAAATCAAATGTGAGAATTAAAGGTATAGACGAGCATGATAAAAGTATTTATATTGCATTTGCTATATCGTTGCTGATTCTGATCCCTATACTTTCACCTTCATCCTCGTTCTTGATTCCACTGATATTTTTTGGCTTAACGCTGTTTCAACCGGTTCGCGAGTTAACTAGACCGCTGTTAAAGGGATTTGCAATAGTCCTAAAACGTCATTCCATTCGACCTTTTCACTGTAAAGCCTGCAAAGAACCTCTTGCAAAGTCAAGTGCTCCAGTTAATTTTTTGACAGACAAGGAACAGTTAGCGTTAGAAATTAGGAGCATTGACTTTGAAGTTTGGTACTGTACGATTTGTTGCTCTGATCCTATCCAAAGCTCTATTCATTTGCGAGCATATATAGATTCATCAAATGATTTCCA
Organism: Leptolyngbya subtilissima AS-A7; assembly: GCF_039962255.1. NCBI lineage: Bacteria > Bacillati > Cyanobacteriota > Cyanophyceae > Leptolyngbyales > Leptolyngbyaceae > Leptolyngbya > Leptolyngbya subtilissima. Next base: position 559,053 of record NZ_JAMPKY010000002.1, read on the forward strand.
ACTATGCTCTAGTTGTGACGAAGTAACTATGGTCAAGACCTCTTCCAATATTTTGGAAAAAGCGACAGCTGAAACTGAAGGGCAGGAATTGTCTACTTATACTTGTCAGTATTGCCAAACAGAGAAAATAAAAATAAAGATAATTCCTAGGGTAAGCAATGATAGTGGCGGAGGTGGAGGCTAGTGCGATCGCAGATCTTTTGTACCTTGGGTTAACGAGGGAAACCCAACAATTTCAGCGGCAGGTGTTGGGCTTTCTCCTAAGGGAGACGCTGAGTGCAAAGCACACGCTACGCGAACGCGATCGCCAGCCCAACCCAACCTACTAACTAAATTCCACAAAGAGCCAAATACAGAGGTCTTTCATGGATGTTCCATTTTCAGGTGGCTGTGCTTGCGGTGCCGTGCGCTATGAGTGTCACAGTACACCTCTGGCAATGCTGAATTGTCATTGCAGTGATTGCCAATTATCCAGCGGAGCACCCTTCGCATCTGGCGTAGTCGTATTAACAAAGACCATCAAAGTCACCGGCTCACCAAAAGAATATTCTGTTCGCGCATCAAGTGGCTCTCAGACAACGCGAAGCTTCTGTTCGAACTGTGGTAGTCCCTTATTCACAGCCGGCGAAGCGATGCCAGATTTCACATCCATACGCTTTACAACGTTTGACGACCAAAGCGGTTTTGCTCCTGCGCTGGATATCTGGACATCAAGCGCAGCCCCTTGGGTCTGCCTGAATGATGAATTGCCACACTTTCCGCAATCCCCCTCACCCGGCACACAAGCGTAACGATAGCTTAACCCAACCTACTAACTCGCAATAGTTCTTCCATAGCAGCTGTAGCTTTAGTAAAACGACTGACTAGTATAAAAATGGGCAAATGATCACGCACACATTGTATTCTTCTTCAATGCGCTAAAAGGAGTGCATGTGCAACTCACGCTTACTACGCCACGTCTCATCCTGCGGCCTTTCACCGTATCCGATGCGTCCGATGTTCATGTGTTAGTGAGTGCCCGAGAAGTTGCGGCACTAGCGGCAAATATTCCACATCCTTATCAGCAAGGGATGGCGGAGCGATGGATTGCGACCCACGAATCTGCCTATACAACAGGCCTCGGTGTTACATTTGCCATCACGCAACGCGTGGATGAAAGGCTCTGTGGTGCCATCAACTTTATAATCAACCGAGATCATCACAATGCTGAGCTTGGGTATTGGATCGGTCTCCCGTACTGGAACCAAGGTTACGCAACGGAGGCTGCTAGAGAACTGATTCAATATGGCTTTTCACACCTTGACCTACACCGTATCTACGCCTCACATCTTGGGCGGAATCTTGCTTCTGGACGAGTTATGCAGAAGGTAGGCATGCGTTACGAAGGCTGCTTACGGCAGCACTTTTTGAAGTGGGGCGTATATGAGGATGTCATGTATTACGGAGTAATACGTAACGAATTTTCGGCTTAAATTTTGGTCAGAAAGCAGTTTCAAGCCTTTCACTCGCTTCTGTCAGGCAATCAGGGCGGCCCCTCCCAAAACTTCCTATCTTTAGGCTTACATACCTGCCTCTACCTCTCTTTTATAGTTGTTGTATAGCGGTTGTGGAGAGACCTTCAAAATGCCCGGTCGCAACATTCCCATTCAAACTTAGCTGTAGCTTGGGTTGAACCCGCATGGGCTTTGCCAGCTCGCAGAATAACCCAACAAGTACTAGCAATTCGCACTCCGTACTAATCTTTCTCAGCAAAAAAATCTCGTCTTTCATTCATAATCTTTAGAGATACTTTCCACACCCAACGCACCGGCGAAAGCTTTGATAAGGGCTAGCTTTTGCAATGACGATAGTAAAAAAGTAGGTAGCACAGAAGTGGTAGCGCAGCAGCATTAAATCAGTAGTTGGATGGAGAAAAACACGTGACAATCAAACTCGGACGTGTAAGCGAACTCGTGTGCTATCCAGTTAAGTCGATGGCAGGCACGTCGGTGGAGTCGGCATTTCTAGACTGGCACGGATTGCTTGGCGATCGCCGGTTTGCTTTCCGTCGCCTCAACACCAACAGTGGATCTCCATGGTTGACAGCAAGTCGCCTACCGCAGTTAATCCTCTATCGGCCTTGCGGATTTAAGCAATCGCTTGGTGAGCCCCAGCCAACCCACGTCCTGACACCATCCGGGGAATATCTTGAGCTGTTGAGCGAAAAACTGAACCGTGAGGTCAGCGATCGCTTTGGTAGGCGCGTCGAGATGATGCACCTGCGAAACGGCATCTTCGACGATTCAACGGTCTCTGTAATTAACTCGGCGACCGTCGCGCACGTGTGTCGCGAAGGTGGAGTTGGCATCGATAAGAGGCGCTTCAGAGCCAATATCGTGCTTGATGGTGGCGAAGGAGGAGCTTTTGCCGAAGACAGCTGGGTCGGAAGCACGTTGGTGTTTGGCGAAGAAGAGTCTGGACCAGCCGTGTATGTCACAAAGCGAAACGGACGGTGCATAATCATCAACCTCGATCCGGAAACGGGAGAGCAAACGCCGCGTGTCATGAATGCGGTTGTGCAGCTAAACGACAACAATGCCGGCATCTACGGAACGGTTGTGAGAACCGGGCGAATTCAGATTCACGACCCGGTAACTTTGGTACAGAGTGCGCGGCTGCCCCAAACAGCTCACTCTCTACCTTTTGGCTGACATTCTGGCATCTAGCACCCTCGCTATAGTGATAGAGGGCAGCTGTTGCGAGACTTTGACCATGACTCAACTTGACCAGAATGAGGATCAAGCTCCTTCGACTGCCGCCAGCGATCGCGATTTGCCCGAAAAGCTTTCTACTGCCGAGCCAACAGCAGACCATATGCCCATCGGTGGCGGTCTGCCGATCATTCAATATTGGGCACAAAAGACCCTCTCACCCCAGGGGCCGCAGATTTGGCAAACCCTGTTTCACAAGAGCGCCTGCCTATCGTGTGCCTGGGGCACCGGGGGACAAAATGGCGGCTTTATCAACGAGCTAGAAGAACCGCTCCAGCGCTGCATGAAAAGCGTGCAGGCTATTTCGTCAGAGCTGCAACCGGGTTTGGGCGACCATTTCTTTGCCCGCCACACTATTTCTGAGCTGCAAGCGCTCACCTCCCGCGAGGCCGATCGCCTCGGTCGCCTGAGCTTTCCGGTAATTCTCCGGGCCGGGTCTGACCACTACGAGCCGATCGCTTGGGAAGAGATCTACCAGCTCACCACCGCTGGTTTTTCGCTACCGCCAGAGCGGGTAGCCTCCTACAGCTCGGGGCGATCGTCCAACGAGGCGGCCTTTTTGCTCCAGCTGATGGTGCGAGCGCTCGGCTCCAACAACCTGGCCGACTGTTCTGACCTGTGCCACGCCCCCTCGACCGTCAGTTTGAATAAGGTGTTTGGCACCGGCACTTCGCTAGTTAGCCTAGAGAGCCTGCGTCAAGCCGACTGCGTGGTGTTGGTGGGGTCAAATGCCCCCGCCAACCACCCCCGGCTGATGAATGAGCTGATCGAACTGCGCGATCGCGGCGGCAAAGTCCTCGTCATTAACCCAGTTAGAGAGGTGGGCCTGGCCAAGTTTGGCTCCCCGGCACACCCGCTGCGGCTGGTGCAGGGCCAAGACATTGCGTCAATGTTTTTGCAGCCGATACCGGGCAGCGACCTGGCCCTATTTGTGGGCATTCAAAAGGTGCTGCTAGAGAGGGGCTGGGTGCAGTTTGACTACCTCAAGGCCCATACCGAGAATTGGCAGGCCGTGATCGACCAGGTGGCCGCTGCTGATTGGGAGTCGATCATTGCCACCTGCGGCCTCACGCTGACGGAAATTGTCGCCGCTGCGGAGATGATTCACAGCAGCCAGAACGTCGTCTTTGCCTGGGCGATGGGCATCACCCACCAGGCCAACAGCGTTGACAACATCTATAGCATCGCCAATACCGCCCTGATGACCGGCAACGTTGGCAAACCCGGCGCGGGCCTGATGCCCATTCGGGGCCACTCCAACGTGCAGGGCTTTGGCTCGATGGGAGTGACGGCCCACCTCAAAGACAGCATTCGCGAGGCGCTGGAGAAACTGCTGGGCAAATCGCTCAAGCGCGAATCGGGCTACGACGCCCGCGCTCTGATCGAAGCTAGCGATCGCGGTGAAGTCGATACCCTGCTGTGCCTGGGGGGCAACCTCTACGCCGCCAACCCGGATCTCACCCAAGCCAAGCGCGCCTTGGGCAACATTGACACGATTATCTACCTCGCGACCAAGCCAAACCAGGGCCATTTCCACGGGTTGGCGCAACAAAACACGATCATCGTGCCCGTCTACGCCCGCTTTGAGAACCCCCACAAAACCACCGTCGAGTCGGGCAACAACTTTGTGCGGCTCAATAGCCCAGGCAAAACCCACCTTACTAAGGGCGACCTAGTGACGGAGATCGACTTTTTGGCGGAGCTGGCCCACCGCATTCATGGGGAAGATCCAATTCAGTGGCGGCGACTACACGACACCCGCTACGTGCGTCAGCTAATCGCCCAGGCTATTCCCGGCTACGAAAAAATTGGCGAGATCGATGACACCAACGCTGAGTTCACCATTAGCGGTCGCATCTTTCTAGAACCCAAATTCCCCACGCCCTCAGGAAAAGCCGAGATGCAGCCGACGCCACTGCCTGACCTGACGCTGCCTACGTTGCAAGACTTTGGCTTACCTAATACCCAGCCTTCTGCTATGGTGCTGGCGCTAATTACCGGACGCAGCTACGGCCAGCACAACACCGTGGTTTACAAGGAAGCCGACGAGTATCGAGGTATGCCCCACCGCCACTGCATTTTGATGAATCCTTCAGATGCTGAGCGATCGGGCTTTGCGCAGCACCAGCGGGTCAGCGTGCGGGGGGATGCGGGGCAGCTCGACAACATTGAGATTATTTTTGGGGAGGTGCGATCGGGTGCAGCGCTGATGTTTTACCCCGAAGCCAATGTGCTGATGAAGGCGCGAATTGAGAAACGAGCGGGGACCCCAGCCTATAAACGCGTACCTGTAGCAGTGTTCTTGCGCTGATCTTAAGATAGGCATACCAGGAACGATTGGCCTAGGAGTTCTTCCATGACCGCAGTTTTAGTTCCGCCCCAGCGCCAGGTAGTCTTGCAGGGGGTAAGCTGGGCCACTTACCAGAGCTTAAGCCGCGATTTGGAGGCCGCCCCTAGTAAACGCCTCACCTACGACCAGGGAGCCTTGGAAATCATGGTGCCGTTGCCTCCCCACGAAAGCTACAAAAAGCTTATGGGTCGCATGGTGGAGGTCACCACTGAAGAAACCGAGACCGAAATTCGCAGCTTGGGCTCTACCACCTGGAGCCGAGAAGACCTGAGCAAAGGGCTGGAACCAGATCAGTGCTACTACATTCAGCACGAGCAGGCAGTTCGCGGCAAGGATGAGATCGATTTGACCGTTGACCCACCGCCTGATTTGGCGATCGAGATCGATCACACTAGCAGTTCTCTAGATCGCATGGCGATTTATGCGGCCCTGGGCGTGCCAGAAGTCTGGCGATATGACGGTGCAACGCTAACAATACTCGCCCTAGTCAACGGCAAGTATTGCCCCCAAGCCATATCGACCGTCCTACCACTTTTGCGGCAAGACACTCTGCTGCGGTTTTTGCAGACCAGCCAAACTATGGGAGAAACCAGTTGGGTTAAAGCTTTTCGCCAGTGGATTAGAGAACAACATCGCATGACCAACTGACCACTACAGGCGGTCTTTGTTTTTGCTGCGGACGCGATCGTAAAGGCTTTCCATCGCTTCTATGAATGAGTTGTCACGCGTCCAAAAGGCGGGAAAATCGCCCTGCTTTTTGACCAAAATTGCTGGCACCGCCGAGGTTGTGGCGGCCTCAATGGTCTGAGGTAGGCGCTTCTCTCCCTGCCAAAATTCCTTCAGGCTGGGGGACGACGCTTCGACGGTCTGCGGCTGAGTGTAGTAATGCTCGACGGGGTCGGACGATCGCTGCTGGGCCGACAGTTCTGCCGAGAGCGCTTGCCCTAAGGGCGATTTGGCTAGCTCGGCTTTAAGCTCTTCTCTGGGTAACCCTCGCAGCTCAAACAGCAGGAAGGGATCACGATCCAACTCGGCGGCGATCAGATAGTAGACTCCGGCGATGTGTTTGCAGGGGTTGCTATAGTCGGGGCACGAGCACTGAGTCTTAAAGTCTTTTTCACTAGCGGGCAGCAGGTTCAGCCCTAGGGTTTTGAAGCTGTCTTCGATGTTGTCGGGAATTTCGTTCAGCAGCAGCCGGGAGATCAGGCTGGCTTTGGAAGCGATCAGGGCGATCGCATCCGCCCACTTAACTTTGCTGATCGGCGTAAAGTCGATCGTGGTTGTGTATGTCGGTTCTGTCGTCACTCCAAAGTAGGGGTTCACCGACCCACGCACCTTGGCCGTGACTAGCCCGCCGTCGATCTCAAAGCTCTTAACCTTGCCACCACTGGCGTAGGATCGCCCCCGCTGCAATCGGCCCGAGTCAGTCAGTCGCTCGATCGCATCGATAAAGTTCCTTCCCCACCAGGTGCAGCTAAAGTTTGCCATCGCTGGCCTCCTATCCTGGCTTTATTGTAGGCCGAGCCTACTCGTCAGGCAGAAAATCAGAGTTGAGACTGACTTCGAGACTGAAGGGAAATGTAGCTACCAAATAACTTGGCAGTCATAGCTTTTGAAGTTGCTGTGACGGCTAACTATCGCCGTAGATTCAACGCGACCTTGGGCAATGAGCAAGCGATCGAATGGATCTTTGTGGTATTGAGGCAGTTGCTCTAACGCCAGAATGTGTGGCAGGGTGATTGCCAACAGTGCCATGCCGTTTTCCTGATGGTGCTCCACGAGACTGGACAGTGGCATGTTTAGATTGAGTTTGCCTAGCTGAGTTTTGATTTGAATTTCCCAGAGTGACACTAGGCTCAGCAGCATTTGTGACTCGCGCATGAGCTGGAGCGTTGCTGGCGGAATCAAATTGGGTTCTCTGTCCCACCAAATGAATGTGTGAGTGTCGAGGAGGAGCTTCATGATTCTCCTAGCCAAAATTCGTCTGGCAGGGGGGCATCAAAATCATCAGCCATGCAATAGGGAATGTCTTTGTGTAGACCAGGAATAGGCTCTTTCAGCGCCACGGGTACCTTTTGCTGGAGGAAGGCGGCAAAGTCTAAAACGGCCTGCTGTTGTGCTGGGGTGAGAGAGCGTACCTGCTCTAGCAAGGCTTGTTCAATGTTCACAATATTCCTCTGGCATGAAGGTGCTGCCTCAATTATGGAAGATGTCTAGGGCATCAATCCATGATGGCGTTTTTGTTGAGGGCGATCAGTTGTTTAAAGGCGTCGTTGTCTAACTCCGTCAGCCACGATTCGTCGGCTCCGACGATCGCCCCTGCCAGCTTTTTCTTATCCTCAATCATCTGGTCGATGCGTTCTTCCAGCGTGCCCATGGCGACGAATTTGTGGACGAAGACATTTTTCTTTTGGCCAATGCGGAAGGCGCGATCGGTGGCCTGGTCTTCGACGGCGGGGTTCCACCAGCGATCGAAGTGGAAGACGTGGTTAGCCTGGGTGAGGGTGATGCCCACTCCGGCAGCTTTAAGCGACAGCACAAAGATGGCGGGCTCGGTGTCAGGGTTTTGAAAGTCGGCGATCATCTGTTCGCGCTTTTTGCGGTTGGTGCCGCCGTGGATGTAGTAGGTGTTGTAGTGGCAGGTGTGGCGCAGGTGGTGCTCTAGGGCGTCGCCAATTTCGCGAAACTGGCTGAAGACCAGGGCGCTTTCGCCTTCGGCTACGACTTCGTCGAGCATTTCCAGCAGGCGGCTGAGTTTGTGCGATCGCTCCGGGGCAAACTCACTGTTGTCTTGCAAGAACTGGCGGGGGTGGTTGCAGATCTGCTTCAGCTTAGTCAGGGTGGCGAGAATTAGTCCTTGGCGCTGGATGCCCTCACTGGTTTCGATCTGTTCGGTGACGTCTTTGAGCACTGCTTCGTAGAGGGAGGCCTGCTCGGGGGTGAGGTTGCAGAACAGCTTTTGCTCGACCTTGTCGGGCAGGTCTTTGATGATCGATTGGTCGGTTTTGAGGCGCCGCAGAATGAAGGGTTCCACCAGCTTTTTCAGTGTGGCGGAGCGGGCGGGGCTGTTTTCTTTTTGAATGGGCAGCTCGAACTGCTTGCGAAACTGGGTCTGGGTGCCCAAGTAGCCCGGATTTAGGAAGTTGAAGATCGACCACAGATCCATTAAGCGGTTTTCAACTGGGGTGCCGGTGAGAGCAAGGCGGTGGTTGGCGTTAAGCTTGAGAATGGCTTTGGTCTGGGCGGTTTTGGGGTTTTTGATGTTTTGGGCTTCGTCAAGCACGATACGGTGCCAGGTGATGCTCTCCAGCAGCTTGGCATCCTTGCGGGTCAGGGTGAAGGAGGTGATCACCACGTCGTGGTCGCGGCAGAGGGTGTTGAAGGCTTTGGTGTCTTGGTTGCGTTCCCCGCCGTGATGCACCACTGCCCGCAGGTGCGGTGCAAACTTTTGGATTTCGTGGTGCCAGTTACCGACCACAGAGGTGGGCGCAATCAGCAGTGTAGGAGGAATCGGTTGGGCCGTCTCTTCTCGCTCTTGAATCAAGCGGGCGATTACCTGCACGGTTTTGCCCAGGCCCATGTCGTCAGCCAAGCAGCCATTTAGACCCAAATTCTCTAAATAGTGCAACCAGGAGAGGCCGCGCTTTTGGTAGTCGCGCAGGTGGCCCTGGAGCTGGTCGGGGTCGGGGGTGAGTTCGAGGCGGGTTTTGTCGCTGAGCTGAGTGAGCATGGTGGCCAGGGCGTCGTCGCGATCGAACTCCACCTCTAGGCTGTCATCGGCCTCGCCGCTGGTTAGACGCATGAAGTCAAGCAGGCTCATCTCAGGGTTTTCGGCCGCCTGCTGCTGCCAAAACTCCAGCATTTGCTGCATTTTGTCTTGATCTAGCTCCATCCACTGGCCGCGAAACTTAACCAGGGGCGATTTGGCGTTGACGAGTTGCTGCCACTCTTGCTCGGTGACGGGCTGGTCGCCGATCGCTAGATCGTACTGGTATTGCACCAGAGTGTCGTAGGAAAAGTAGCCCTTAGATGTGTCGCTGCCGCCCACCGATTTGCCCTTAGCCCGCAGCCGCACCTTGGCCCGCTGACGACCCTTGGGCGTCCACCATGCGGGGACAATGACTTTGTAGCCGGCATCTTCTAACACCCAGGCCGATTCTTTGAGGAAGGTGAAGGCGGTGTCTAAATTCATATAGATGCCGACAGGCTTGTCGGTCTCCAGGCCATGCCACAAATCTGGGTAGATGCGGGCGGCATAGCCCAAGTTCATGAGTAAATGCTGCTCAAAGTTGTCGCCGAGCTGGGCTTTCACCTCCTTTTGCTGCTTGGGAGGCATGCGCCAGTAGTCGTCGAGAGACACTCTGAGGGAAGGGTCATGCTTGGGAGCAACTTGAAACTGAAGCTGCCAGGGATCCTCTGGTTTGACCGGATCTTGCAGATGAAAGTAGAGATAGAAGGTCTGATCGGTTTGGGTGCGGACAATGCGATCGCGCCATCCCTGCCACTGCTGATATTGTTCTAATGCTGCCGCCGATGTTGTAGGACGCTGAAGATCAGCCTTTAAGCAATCCTGAATTAGCGTGCCTTCTACAGTTTTAAGAAAGTTTTGGGGAAATGCCGTACCCCGCACCAGTTCGTTTAGCCAGCATTCTGAAAAGTGACGCAGCAGGGTTTCGCGATCGTAGAACGTCGGTGTTGGGGGCAGTTCCTCAAACCCAGCGACACAAAGCAGGGGCATGTAATCGATGTAGGTTTGGATGTGCTCGTGGTAGCGATCGCCAATAATTTCCCACCCCGGGTAAATCTCAAACTCTGGCTCTGACTTAGCTACCTGCTGTTTGGTTGTTGTCTTTGTTCCAGCTGCTTTGCGCTGGGTGGATGCCTTAGCACCAGCAGGCTGCCGGTACTTCAAGGCTGGGATGTACTGATCGCGCAGAATCACCTGCTTAAACGCCTGGGTGTAGTGGTACCAAAACAGCAGGTCGGCACCCACCTGCACCTCCGCCAGGTTGTAGACAGCGAGAAAGTGCAGATTGTTCAGCAGGCCAATTAGGTCAGCGAGCACCGGAACTTGGTAGCAATCGATCTGCCAGTACTGCCAGTCAAAGCTATCTGGGATGTCTACTTCTAAATAGCGGGATAGCTCTAAGGAGGGGAGAGGCTGACCATCCACCGTGGGCAGCAGAAAGGTGCGAGGAGCGATGAAGGACTCTGGGGGACGGCGATCGGGCGACTTCAGGCCTAGCTCATCAGTGAGCACTGCCGCTAAATCGGCCTCGGACAAATGTTGAGGATGGGTGTGGGGCGCTCGCTGTCGGTTCCTAGCCTGGGTTTCTACCCACAGGTAAAAAGCCCCTGTCTGCACAAAGTCGGTAGCGGGCTGAGGTATCCAAGTGCCGCGGAGAATTTGCATCATTCCATCCGACAGTAGTGCGATCGGCCTGGGGGTTTGTCAGGCTTAATTTTTGAGGATCCACATAGATGCATTGCTTTACGAGTGCCTCATGCAGGGAGTGCTCTGACAGACGTGGCAATGCTTACGTTTTACCACGGCAACCTTAAAAGCGTAGGAACCTGCCGTTACCCAGCAGTTCAATCCATTAAGATCTAACCGCAGATGCTATGGATAAACCTATGCTGGCCCTTCTCAACCGGTTCAAGCTTATTTGTGTGGCCCTGTGCTTGGGTGCCCTGACCCTGCTGGCTCGCCCCGCCTTTGCCGATGCGCTCATTACCCAAGCTGACTTAATTGACAACAGCGGCAACACCATTGGCACGGTGCAGGTCGAACAGGGGCATAAAGGGGTATTGGTGAATCTCAAGGCCAAAGATCTGCCCCCTGGCTACCACGGCATGCACTTTCACGCTGTGGGCGACTGCTCTGATTTAGCTGCCTTCAAATCGGCAGGCGGTCATGTGAACCCCTTCAACCAGCCCCATGGGTTTCGCAATCCTGATGGCCCCCACGAAGGCAATTTGCCCAACCTGGTAGTCGCCGCTGATGGCACGGTTGACGTTGAGCTGTATAGCGAGCTGGTAGCGCTGGATTCTGGAGCAGCCAAACTGCTGGATGACGACGGTACAGCGCTGATCATCCACACCGATAAGGATGACCACTATTCGCAACCCATTGGCGGTTCGGGCGATCGCATTGCCTGTGCAGTGATCAAGTAACCTTAGCGCTGGTCGTAGGCTGATGCGGCCAATAGTGTTGCGGCGATCGCGCTTCACCGTCAAAGGCCGCTGCTTCCTGCAGTTCTTCTACCGGCGTTGGCATCTCAATACTTGGCAGGGCCACGGGCTTCGTGTTGCGATCGCTCACAGCAATAGTCGCGGTCAATATTTTGCTTCCCGGTTGTCACTATCTTCACCAACAATTTCGTCAAAAGGCCAGCAAGGATAGGGAACCGATCGGCGAAACGCCTAGTCTAGGGTGAGAAGATGCAGGCTCAACAGCAATGGCAAATGAAAACCAAGTTACTTTGCTCAAGCAAGGAAGCGAGGTCTGGAATGCCTGGAGACAAAAAAATCCCAGAATTGAAATATCCCTTTGGTTTGACGACCTTAGCGGTGCCGATCTCAGCGGTGCTGACCTTAGCAACGCCTACTTCAGTAACACCAACCTCAGTAACGTTGACCTCAGCAACGCCAACCTTAGCAACGCTAACCTCAGCAGCGCCAACCTCAGCCATGCCAACCTTAGCAATGCCAACCTCAGCAACACTAGCCTCAGCAGTGCCGATCTCAATAACACCAATTTCAGTGATGCCGCCCTCAGCTACGCCGCTCTCAACGGGGCCAATTTCAGCAACGCCATCCTGAGCAACGTCGACCTCAGCTACGCCGACCTTAGCCATGCCAACCTTAGCAAAGCTAGCCTCAGCAAAGCTTACTTAATTAACGCCAACCTCAGCTATGCCAACCTCAGCAACGCCGACCTCAGCAACGCCAATTTAAGCAATGCCGACCTCAGCAACGCCAACCTCAATGCATCTCAGATTCTTTACGCCAATCTCACCCAAACAAGACTCACAGGAGCTTGTATAGCCGACTGGCAAATTGGTAGCTCAACCGTCCTTGAGGATGTCAAATGCGATTACATTTTTCGCACCTATGACCAGCAAACTGGGCAATTCTCTAGTCGTCTTCCCATAGCCCCAGAGAGCACGTTTGCCCCAGGCGAATTTACTCAGCGATTTCAAATTATCGCCAGTGCGCTAGAAACCATCGACATCACTCTCACCGAGGGCATTGACTGGCAAGCCTTTTTCCACTCCTTCCAAGACTTGCGAGATAGTCGCTCCGGCGAGGACATTTCAATTCAAGGTATGGAGAGCAAGGGAAATGCCTTTGTTGTTCGATTAGAGGTTAGCACTGAGGCCGACAGAGCGGCTATTGAAACAGAAATAAAGCAGCGCTATGCCTATCAACTCGCTGCCCTCGAAGCTCAGTATGAGCAAAAGCTCCGATTGCAAGGGGCCCACCTAGAAGACATCAGAGATTTTCTGAGCTTTGAGCGACAAGAACGAACTCGACTATCAAAGGTTGTAGAAACAATGGCTAATGAGCAAAAAGCTCCCAAGTATGACATGCGCGGCGCTCAGTTTGCAGGAGGATTTGCCGAAACCGTTCACGGTAATAATGTCGGCGGAATCATCAACAACTATGGTCAAAATGCTGATGATGTTGTTCGACTCATAACGTCTCTTCGTCAATTGTCTGAAGCGTTTCCAGAAGAACAAAAAGCAGATGTTCTAATGGAGCTGGATGATCTAGAAAGTGACCTCAGCAAGCCAGAGAAGCAAGAACCAAAGCGCATTGGCAAACGGCTGCAGCGGTTGATGGCGGCAGGGACAGCAGCCGCAACCTTGGCCGGGGGAGCCGCTACATTTTCCGGTAACGTCAACGAGTTCACCGAAAACGTGTTTGAACTTGGCGAGAGAATTGGCCTGACCAGAGAGGTCATGCAGCCCTAGCGCTGTGCACCTTGCGATTGCTCTTTTACCCAGTTCCTTAAGGCTCGTCACAGTGCCAGCCGCCCTGCCGATCGCGGCGATTCAATCAGCTGAGGCAGAGCTTGAATATCCAGAGTGGGAAACACTTGGCTCTGCTCTGACACCTCGTAGCGGTCGCCCTCCAGTAGGTAAATTGTCAGTACACCGCTGTCATAGCACCAGATTTCCGGCACGTCCAGTCGGGCGTAGATCAGGAAGCGATCGAGGGATTTGCTGGTGAGATCAACTTCAAGGGCAAGACCGGGTGGCGGGTCGCGATCTAGATCAAACTCCAGATTGCCCTGCACCAGCGCCCCGTTTTGGAAGTAAAAGCAGTTGCCAGGTTCGATGCCCGCCTGCTGCTTATGGTGTCGGCGGTATCGAGGATCGCTCCCCTTGGTACATCGCTGCGCGGATGCACCCTACGACTCGGCTGTGGATACTACTGGATATAGGGGTTCCTGGCCATTCAAGCGCCAGAGGCTGATGCAAAGGAGGGTGGCGATCGCCAGCCACACTAGCGACGGCAAAATAATCCACCCCGCCAGCGGTAACGTTTGGTAGTAGCTAATCGTGACCACCGCCACAGAGAGCAATGGCCCCAAAATCACCATCGGCACGGCGGCCCCTAGGCGCCCTTCGACCGTGAAAATTGTATTCCAAGTGTCGCCCAGGCTGAGGTGAGCTACGTAGAGAATGAGCGGCAGACACAGGAAGGTTTGCCCCAGCGCCGACCACACCAAATAGGCCGAGACCACCCGCAGCACGGCAATACTCATCCACACGATGGGGAAGGCCAACGGCGGCGGTGCCCAACCTGGACGTTGGAGTGACTGATAGCGCCCGCTGTTGCGCGTGTTATCAAGCAGAGAAAAGAAGCGCGATCGCAGCGTCACCACGGCAAAAAATGCACAGGCGATTGCGCCCATCGCCCCCCGGGGTAGCGCTGCGGTGTCGAAGTAGCCTAGGGCAAAATCCATGGCCCACAGCAGCCCGGTCATTGCTGCCACCTGGGCGATCGTTGCCCCTAGATAGGTCAGCGTAGCCGCTTTGTCCCATTGGGGATTGGTTAAATCAGGGCGGATGGTGGTATCGCGGGCAGCCTCGTTGACCCCCATCACAGTGTTAACGCCGCTTTTCACAAGGTTTTTACGGTTCATCGAGCTAAAAATGGTGGTTTAAGACAGTGGATTGGCAATGGCGTGCCCGGCCTGACCTTGATCCTAAGCTGTTGAGGGAAAACCAGGCGAGTAATTGGTTGGCGGGGCGCGCCCAATCCGCAGCAAGAGTTACAAATAAACTTAGCTGAGACACAGGCGGTACTTTCGCTAAGAGGCCAGCAGCTCAAAGTGAAACCCAGCCAATAGAAGCAATAGGCTAACAATTTTTGTCGAGCGATCGAGGGAGGGGTGCTCTAGAACCCACGCCGCAGGCTTGATCAGGGTGGTATTAATGACCAATCCCAGTAGAGTCAGGCCGATAATTAATAAAACCGTCAATATTGGCGCGACGGAAATCAATAAACAGACATAAATAATCACAAATTCAATCAAGAAGACCCAGTGAAAGGAAAATAGATTGGCCAAAGCCGTAATCAAGACTGTGAGCAGAAAGCAAATTATGTGGTTTAGAAAATCGAGTTGAGAATTTTTTCGCTTTGTTTCAGTTCTTGTTGACTCGTCTGCGAACTCTTTCAGGATAGTTTGGCTAAAGATTACGGCATACCAATCAAAGCACTGTTTTAGGAATTGAATTAGGGTGTTAGGCGTAATAGTGCTTTGCAGAGAGGTACCAAATCGGCGAATTTTTTCAGGGCCAATGATGTCAGCAATAATAGTAGCCGCACCCAAAAGCTGCATCAGTTTGCCGATGCGTTCCCACCAAAAGATGCTGATCCCCCAAAGGATAGTGTTAGTGGGCAGATCCTCAGAGAACCAAAGTGTCCAGGCTTCGATCAGGCTAACGTCGTTCACAGCGTTTTTCCACAAGCCCCTTTAATTAGAAATTGTAAGGGGATTTGCTGGGTCGCAGTGCCCTTATCCACCGCCCTGGTCGATGCCTACCTCTGCTAAATGACGTAGGGTAAAAAAAGGTCAATACGATGGATGCGCCATGACAACGGAATACACCGGGCAGAAAAAGGTAGTTGTCGTGGGAGCCGGCTGGGCTGGGCTCGGCTCGGCCTACCACCTGGCTCGCCAGGGTTACGCGGTTACGCTCCTAGAAGCCGGAGCCTACCCCGGCGGCCTGGTAGCAGGCTGGCAAACGCCCCAGGGTCGCGCCGTTGAGGCGGGCATTCACGGGTTTTGGTACCCCTACCGCAATATTTTTGCCCTCACCGACCAGTTGGGCATTCAGCCCTTCACCGAGTGGACGCGATCGTCTCAGTATTCACCCCAGGGGCTAGAGGTCGAGTCGCCGCTGTTTCAGGAGCAGCCCTATTTGCCCACACCGCTAGGCACCTTTCTCTATACCGATTTCAAGCGCCTGCCGCTGATCGATCGCCTCTCGGCCCTGCCGCTGCTGCAAGCGCTAATCGACTTTGACAACTCTGACGAGGCCTGGCAAAAGTACGATCGCATCACCGCCCGCGAGCTCTTTCGCCAGTACGGCGTGTCGGCTCGGCTCTACCATGAGTCGTTTGAGCCAATGCTGCTGGTGGGCTTATTTGCCCCAGGGGAGCAGTGCTCGGCGGCGGCGGCCCTAGGGATGCTCTACTACTTCATTCTGGCTCACCAGCCTGACTTCGACGTGCGCTGGTGCCGGGGCACGGTAGGGGCGCAGATCTTTCGGCCCTGGACGGAGGCGATCGAGCAGGCTGGGGGCAAGATTTTGGCCAACCACCGCGTGTCGGATGTGACGTTGGAGAACAACCGGGTGACGGCGGTGGTCTGCGGCGACGAAGTGTTTGAGGCCGATGCTGTGGTGTTTGCGGTCGGTATCAGCGGGCTAAAGAAAATTGTGGAGCAGTCAGCGGGGTTGCGCGATCGCCAAGAATTCCGCGACATTCGCAACCTGGGAGCGATCGACGTGCTGGCGGCGCGGCTGTGGCTCGATCGCAAAGTCAATATTCCCCTGCCCTCCAACGCCTGCTTTGGCTTTCACCCCACCACCGGCTGGACGTTCTTTGACCTCAACGCGCTCCATGACGAGTATCGCGACGAACCAGGCACCGTGGTTGAGGCCGACTACTACCATGCCAACCAGCTTTTGGCGCTGGATGACGACCAAGTGCTCAGGCAGGCGCAGCAGGATCTCGCTGGTTGCATCCCCGCCTTTGGCGAGGCCAAAATTGTCGACCACAGCGTGGTGCGCATTCCCCAGGGGGTGACCCACTTTGCCCCCGGCAGCTATCGCTACCTGCTGCCCGTCACCACCAGCTTCGACAACCTGTTTATGGCAGGCGATTGGATTGTCACCTGCCACGGCTCGTGGTCGCAGGAAAAAGCTTACGTAACGGGGCTAGAGGCGGCGAACCGCGTGATTGCGACTTTGGGACAGGGGCAGCCCGCCAAAATTTTGCCGGTGATTCCCGATGAGCCGCATATTCAGGCGCTGCGATCGCTCAATCATTTGGTGCGGCAGGGATTACAGAAATTGCCTCAGTTTTGGCTACCCTAGCGTTTGGCGAGCATTGGCCGCCCTTACAGCATCTCAAGGCCTAAATACCATTGTCACAGCGGCTTTTGAATGACGCTCCTGATACCGAGTTAGACGAAAATGATGCAGCACGTCTACAAAGCTTAGATGCACGCTGAATCGCGTTAATTCTGAAAAGTTCTTACGTTCGCCACTATTTTGACCACAGAATAGCGAATCCATTCAAATCAACTTACTAAGCGGCTAAATCGTTAACCCTGCGATGGTTATGCTGGCCTATACTATCGAATCCTAAAGAAACAGGGGTTTGAAGCTGTCCTTTCATAGACAGATCGATCGCCTGCCACCACAGCAAGCTCCAGCATTCTTTGCAGAAATTGTTCTGAACTGTAGTAATTTGGCCGCATTTGCATCGGGAACGTACTGACTTGGCCATATCTATTATCCTCAGCATTGCATCAACTTGTTCTTTCAATTTTTGACATAATCAGCCTTCATTCTGCAGGCTCTATAGGAGTAGTTACAGTCTCTCAAAGGGTAAGTTTGTCATCGCTTTCAACTACTCCTAGAGAACGGTATGAGACTAGAACGGTGTTTTGTGCAGCTGAGAGTTAACAGACAGCATGGTTGTTAGATGAGAGTAAATTACCTCGCAATACGACTTGATCAGGAGAGTTGCTGATAGTGAGGTTAGAGGTTATCTAAGACACCCATCAATAACCTGCTCATAGCGGATGATTGAATCGTCCCCATCACGACCTTTGGCCGCAGGAGAAGGCCTACATGACGGGGCTAGAGGCGGCGAACCAGGTGATTGCAAAGCCGGGTCAAGGGCAGCCTGCGGAGATCTTGCCCGTGATTCTCGATGAGCCGCATATTCAGGCGCTGCGATCGGTCAATTGTGGGCGCGGCAGGGGTTGTAGGGGTTGCCCCAGTTTTGGCTACCGTAGCGATGAGATCGGAATGGGAACCAGTTGCCCTTCCCATTGCCGCCATTTATAGTGCCGGAGGACTTTCTTGCGTCGCCGCTGCTTGGGTGGCCCGGTCAAGATGGCTAGACTGTAGGCCACCAGATAAACTCCAGCCCAAATGCTGTAGGCGTGGATAGAAACACTCAGGGCAGGACCGTCGTAGTAGCGCAGGAGCGTAGCGGACAGGTCGGCGAAGTAAATGCCAAATATGGCCCAGCGGACGAGTGGGAAGCACTTTCTAGCTAAGGGATATCGCGCCGCGCCGGTAAATAGGACCGGGTATTGCAGATACATCAATAAGAAGAACCCCATGGCGAACAGAATACCGATCGCCGCCAAAAGCGTGTAGTTTTCTCCTAGAGAATCTAGTGTTATGCCAAGCGCTAGCAAGATAGCCGCAGTAACATTGATCATCACTATCCCTTCAACAGTCGCTAGTTTGCTACAGAAAGTTCTCTGGGCGCTAGTGTTCCCTGAACGCGCAAGAGTCTTAGCGAGCCTTCCAATATTTATAGATTTGCTGCAAAGCTGACCGAGTTGCCGCGATCGCGGCGATCGGAGCTGTAGGCTTGAATGTGGGCAGCCCTAGTCGTGGGCAAGGCCCATAAGTGATTGACAAGGAGATGACCTATGGCTGAGTCGGTCTTGTGTGGCAACCAACATTTTTCCTGGCAAGGCTAGGCGGCACCTAATATTGGGCTGACCGCGTGAAGCCTTGCCCCACGTAGGCTTCATTTGAGGAAAAACCCTTGAACTTAACTGAATTAGGCGGGTGGAGCACCACCTGCGATCGCGCCTTTGCTCCTTGGGCAGAGGCCGGTTTTGAAGCGGGCCGAGTGGCACTGGAGCATCGCGGTGCCTACCGGCTCTTGACCTCAGACGGAGAACTGTCAGCAGAAATCGCTGGGCAGTTCCGTCACCAGGCAGCAGACAGCCAATCCTTCCCGGCAGTGGGCGATTGGGTGGTCATGCAGCGGCAGGATGAGGGTGACCACGCCGTCATTCATGCGGTGCTGCCGCGCCAGAGCGAGTTTGTGCGCAAGGTAGCAGGCGGCAAAACCGAGGGCCAGGTAGTGGCCACCAATGTCGACACGGTGTTTTTGGTAACCGGTCTTGATGGCGACTTCAACCTGCGCCGCCTTGAGCGTTACCTAGTGGCCGCCTGGGAGAGCCGGGCCACACCCGTTGTGGTGCTGAATAAAGCGGACACCTGCGACAATCTGGCGGACTGTCTCGACCAAACCGCATCCGTAGCCATTGGCGTACCGGTTCACGCCGTTAGTGCCGCTACGGGAGTTGGGTTAGAACAGCTCACCCCTTACTTAGGGGCAGGACAAACCGTGGCGCTGATTGGCTCATCGGGGGTGGGTAAGTCTACGCTGACCAACCACTTTTTGGGCAGTCAGCAACAGACAACTCAAACCGTGCGCGAGGATGACAGTCGCGGACGGCACACCACCACCGGGCGGCACCTGCTGCCCCTGCCCTCGGGGGCACTGCTGATCGACACGCCGGGTATGCGTGAGCTACAGCTCTGGACGACTAGCGAGGGGCTAGAGGCGACCTTTGCCGATATCGAGGCCTTCGCCGAAGACTGTCGGTTTAGGGACTGTCAGCACCAAGGCGAACCCGGCTGTGCGGTGGAAGCGGCGATCGCAGCAGGCGATCTAAGCGGCGATCGCCTGCACAGCTACCACAAGCTCCAGCGCGAGCAGCAGTGGCTCGACCAGCGACACGATGCCCGCGCTGCTCTCAACAGCAAACGGCGGTGGAAGACGATTCACAAGGCGATGCGCGATCACTACAAAGAGTAGCGCTCGTCGACTAACCGGCTAGGCTCGGTCCCATACCCTTTGGGCATGGGACCGGGTTGTATGGCCTCAGTAGGTCGAAAACAATCCCTTCTGACGGGATCTAGCCCACCCTTCGGGAAGCAAGCTACACCCTTGTATCTTAAGCAGCGGGACGGTAGACCGATGTCTCCCCGGTTTTAGAAACCGAGATTTAGTCCAGGTCACCGTTCTGCCATTGGTCAATAGCTCGAAAAATCGCCAGG